>CAZQJF010000289.1:2911-4919 GCA_964593735.1 uncultured Streptomycetaceae bacterium
CGCGCTCGGCTGTTCCAGTGGTTCGGAGGTGAAGGCCTCCGGCTCGCCGATGAAATACCCTTGCGCGTAGTCGATCTTGAGCTCGGCTACCCTTGCGAACGTTTCGGCGTTCTCCACCGATTCGGCTACCGTCTGCATCCCCAGGATGTGGGCGATGCGGTTCACGGCGTCGACGATGGCGTGATCCATCGGGTCGTTGATCATGTCCGTGATGAAAACGCCCGCGATCTTCAGATAATCCACCGGGAGATACTTCAGGTAGGCAAAGGAAGCCATCCCGGTGCCGAAATCGTCGAGCGCGAAGCGGCAGCCCATGCCTTTCAACTCTCGCATCAGGTCGGCCGCCTTGGCGAGGTTGGAGATAGCGGTGGTTTCGGTGATCTCGAAGCACAGGAGCCCGCTCGGGAGCTGGTAGCGCGTGAGCAGGTTGCGCAGGAAGTCCGGGAAGCTCTGGTCGTTGATGCTGACTCCGGAAATGTTCACCGAGTAATAGCCGCGGGCGGCCCCGGATTGCGCTTCGCGTGGAATGGCGCCCCCCGTCCACTGGCGGTGCAGGTACTCGACCAGCGAGCTCACGACCCAGCGCTCGATCGAAGTGAGCAGGTTGTAGCGCTCCGCGGCCGGCATGAATCCCGTGGCCGGGATCAGGTTGCCCTCGCGGTCGAGCATGCGCACCAGCACCTCGTAGTGCGGCTCCAGTCGCAGCGCCGGATCGAGCGGCACGATGCGCTGGCGATAAAGCAGGAATCGCCCCAGCTCGAAGGCGCGGTTGATCTGCGAGACGATCTGGAGCTCCGCGTGCTTCGCTCCGAAATCCCCTTCGCTCGGCCGGTAGACCTGCACGCGGTCGCGCCCCTTGTTCTTCGCCTCGTAGCACGACGCGTCGGCGATTGCCAGCGTCTTGCTGACGTCCCCGGTTTCGGAGTCGATCGGCACGAGCCCCATGCTCACCCCGACGCTGAACGTCTTGTTCTGGGCAACGAAACGGAACTCGCGAACCGTCTCGCGCATCGCATTTGCGATGCGCAGCGCCTGCTCCAGCGGGCAGGATTCGAGCAGCGCGCCGAACTCGTCGCCGCCCAGTCTGGCGAGCGTGTCGCTCGCGCGCATCCGCGACTGCATGACCGCGGTCAACTGCCGCAGCAGCTCGTCCCCGGCGCTGTGCCCGCAGGTGTCGTTGACCGCCTTGAAGCCGTCGAGATCCATGAACAGCAACGCGTGCTCGCGACCGTTCTCCTTTGCGGTTTCGATGAGCTCGGCGAGCCGCCGCTCGAACTCGCGCCGGTTGACCAGCCCGGTAAGCGCGTCGTGGCTCGCCTGCCAGATCAGCTGCTGCGACATCGCACGGAGCTGGCTGATGTCGTGGAACACGACGATCATTCCGTGTACCGTGCCGTCGTGCCCGCGGATCGGCGCGTGCGAATACCGCACCGGGGTTTCGCGGCCGCTGCGGTCCATCAGGCGCACGGCCATCGCCTCCTCCGCGACTCCCGGGGTGTCGGTATGAGGCAGCACTTCTATCGGCTGGCCGCTGCGCTCGTCAATCATCCGGTAGACCTCCGACAGCCTTTTTCCGTGCGCCTCGGTGCTCGTCCACCCGAGAAATCGCTCCGCGACGGGATTCAGGAATTCGATAGCTCCGGCGGCGTCCGTCGTAATGACGCCGTCCACGATGGAATGCAGCGTGACCTCGGCCAGCTCCTTCTCGCGCTCGAGCTTGGCCTGCGTGCCGGCGACGGTGCGTATCGCCAGCGCCGCGATGAGCGCCCCGGCGAGCAGAGCCAGGATGCCGCCGGCACCGATCCACACAAAGCCTGCCCGCATGCCTTTGTTGGCTGCCACGATTTCCTGGGCGGTCTCGGCGTGATTGGCTTCGAGCAGCAGGTAGAGCGTTTCCTGCAGCCGGCTGTCCGCGAGCACCGCTTGCGTGAGATTCAGCTCGGAAGCGACCGCCATGTCGCCTCTCATCAGCGCGCCTGCAATGCGCTCGCCGACGTCGTGACCGCGG
>CAZQJF010000290.1:0-4914 GCA_964593735.1 uncultured Streptomycetaceae bacterium
TATCCTGTCCATCCTGTTAATCCTGTCTCCCCTGGATCTTAAGGTAGTGCCATTGATCCCAGATAGGGCGTCTCAGGTGAAGTGCCAGAAAATGCCGTTGCTTGCTTTCTCCTCTTCCTCCACGCCTTGGTGGTCAATTATGTTTTCTTGGCGGTCTTGGCGTCCTGGCGGTTAATCAAAATCCGTACTCGACGCCCTTCGGGGTGAAGGTTGCGCGCGCGCGGCGCGCCGAGTGGCATTGCATGTTGACCGCCACCGGGTTCATGGTGATGTGCGTCGCCGCGGTTTCCACGTGCACCGCGAACGCGGTCGAGTCCCCGCCCAGCCCCTGCGGGCCCACGCCGAGCTGGTTCACCGCGCGGGTGAGCTCTTCTTCCAGCTTCGCCCCTTCCGGATCGTCGCAACGGCTGCCGAGCGGGCGCGTTGCGGCCAGCTTGGACAGGTGCACGCACAGGTCCGCGGTGCCGCCCACGCCCACCCCGACGATGGTTGGCGGACAGGTCTTGCCGCCCGCCTCGAGGACGCAGTCGACGACGAAGGTCTTGACCGCGGCTATGCCTTCCGCCGGCACCGCCATCCGGAGCCAGGAGTTGTTCTCCGACCCGCTGCCTTTGGGGATCATCTCGATCTCGAGCGTCTCCGCTTCATCGGTGAAGTCGATGTGGATTACCGGCACCGCCCGCCCGCATGAGGTGTGCTGGTTGATCCGCGTCATGGGATGCACGACGGAGGAGCGCAGCGGATGCTCGCGCGTGGCGCGCTCGCAGCCCTTGCGGATTGCGTCCTTCAGCCGATGGCCGTCGATCTCCACGTTGGCGCCGATGGCGACGTTGTAGATGGGGATCCCCGTATCCTGGCACAGCAGATTATTGGTGTCCTCCGCTACCCGGATGTTCCGGATCATGGTCCCGAGTATCGCCTTGCCGGTCGCGTGCGTCTCGCCGCGATCCAGGCGCGCGAAGCCTTCCTTGATGTCAGGCGGCAGGATCTTGAGCGCGCGGATGTAGAGCTCCTTGCATGCTTCCTCGACCTGTTTCAGATCGATCTTCATCGCTAGTTGATCTGCAGCTTGCGTTCGCGGACGATCTTCCCCCACCGCTGCGTTTCCTCCCTGATCGCCTTCGCGAATTCTTCCGGGCTGTTGCCGACGGGCGCCATGCCGATCTCCTCGAATCGCTTGCGCAGGTCCGCGCCAGCCAGCGCCTTCGCCGTGTCCCCGTAAACCTTATCGATGACCGCCCGCGGCGTGCCGGCCGGCGCCATCAGGCCGAACCACCCGAGATTCTCGAACCCGGGAAGCGTTTCGGCGACCGCCGGCACGTTGGGCAGCTGGGTCAAGCGTTGACGGCTGGTGACGCCGAGCGCGCGGATCTTGCCCGAGCCGATGAACCCTATGGCCGCCGACAGGTTGGGCGTGAGGAGCTGGATCTGGCCGCTCATGAGGTCGATGAGCGCCGGTCCCTCGCCCTTGAACGGCACGTGGACCGCCTCCATGCCCGCCGCGCTCATGAAGTTCTCGGCGGCGAGATGGGTCTGGGTGCCGAAGCCGGCCGAGCCGAAGGAGAGGGCGCCGGGGCGCGCCCTGGCGAGCGCAATCAATTCCTTGACGCCCTTTGCGGGAATGCTGGGGTGCACCGCCACGACCTGCGGGCCGCTCGCGACGTTGGTGATGGCGACCAGATCCTTCTCGGGATTGAACGGCATCTTACGATAGATGTGCTGGTTCGCCGTCACGATCGATCCGGACGTCATGAACAGCGTGTAGCCGTCGGGGAGCGACTTCGCCGCGAGCTCGCCGCCGATGTTGCCGCCGGCCCCCGCGCGGTTGTCCACCACGACGGTCTGCCCCCACATCTCGTTCAGCTTTTGCCCCAGGATGCGCGTCACGATGTCGGTCGCGCCGCCCGGCGCGAACGGGACGATGATGCGCACGGGCTTGACGGGATAGGACTGGGCGCAGGCCGCGGAAACCGGCGCCAGTGCGGGCGACAGCGCCACCGCAGCGGCTAGCAGTCTGGCAAAGCGCATCGTTGTTCTCCTCGGGTTGCGTTCCTGCGCGACCGGCGCCTCGTTTCCGGGCCGGGCTCGCAGCCGATTCTACAGCCCGATCGCTTCGGTGACGAGCCGGCGAAGCTCGCGGTGCAACCGGTCGCGCACCGCGCGATAAGCGGGCCGATTGATCACGTTGGCGATCTCGAAGGGATCTTGTTCGAGATCGTACAATTCGTCGAGCTCCCCTTTGCGGCCGCGGTTCACCCAATGGATGTACTTGTGGCGTCCGGTGCGCACCGCCTTGTAGGTCATGCCGATCAACCAGGGATACGCGTTCTCGGCCCAGTACTCGATGAGGACCGACTTGCGCCGCCCCGGTCCGGACCTGCGCTTGCCGCGCGCGAGCAGCGGCAGCAGCGAGCGTCCCTGGATCTGCGCGCCGGGCCTGCCCCCGGCCAGCTCGATCAGCGTGGGCGCGATGTCCTGGCAGATCACCAGGTCCCGGCAGCGGGCGCCGGCCCTGATTCTTGCCGGGTAGCGCGCGGTGAACGGCGCGCGTATGCCTTCCTCGTAAGCGAAGCGACGCTCGGGTCCCAACCCGTGCTCGCCGAAGAAATAGCCGTTGTCGCCGAAGAACAGGATGAATGTGTCGTCGAGCTGGCCGCTCTGGTCGAGCGCGTCCAGGAGCATGCCCACGCCCTCGTCCACCGCGGCCATCATGCACGCGCGCAACCGGATCTCCTCCTGCTCGCCGGCATGTATGGCATCGAGCAGAACGCGGGATTGCGCTGACGTTCTGAGCTGGAGCGCCTCCGCCCAGGCGGGCTTCTGCTTGACGATCTCGGCGCGCGCCTGCATGTTCGGCTTTTTCGGAAAGACGCAGCCGCGATAGAGGTCCTTGTGCCTCTCGGCCGGGCGATAGCCGTCCATCCTGAACGTTCCGTCGGCCGCCTGCTCGGCATCGGGATGCACCGCTTTGTGCGCGAAGAACAGCGACCAGGGCTTTGCGTGCCGCTTCCTGACGAACTCGACGGCCATGCCGTTCATGATGTCGGTGACGTAGCCGTGGTGCGGCACGTAGGTCCCGTTCACGTTCAGAATCGGGTCGAAGAGCCGCCCGTGGCCGTCGAAGGCCACCCAGTGATCGTAGCCGGGGCGCGGCTTGCCGTCGTTGCCCATGTGCCACTTGCCGATATGCGCGGTCTCGTAGCCCAGCCGCTGCAGGTCGAGATGGTAGTTCGGCAACCGGTGGCTGGCGGCGTCGCGCGCCACGTTGTCGATGATCCCGTGGCGGCTCGCATACTGTCCCGTCAGCACCGACGCCCGGTTCGGAGAGCAGATCGGCGTCGTGTGAAAAGCCCGCTCGAAGAGCGCGCCCTCCCGCGCGATGCGGTCGATGTTCGGCGTCTTCATGTACGGATGACCGCCGGCGCCGAACTCGTCGTAGCGGAGATCGTCGATCAGGATGATCAGAAAGTTGGGGCGTCGCGCCATCGTTTGTGTCCAGACCTAAATTAGCCACAGATAAACACAGATGAACACAGATAGTTCTTTGTGGTCTCGCTGGCTGCTGCTCTTGATTGTGACTCTGAACTTATCCGTGTTTATCTGTGTGTATCTGTGGCTTGAATGCCCTTTCTAAAACAGGTTGAGCAGGAACGCGAGGCCGACGGCGAGCGTCACGCCCGCCGCGGCGGCCAGCAGGCATTTTTGCCAGTCGCTCCACGCGAGAAACTCGAGCGCCAGCAGCCGCAGCCCGCCCGTCATGTGCGCCGCGAGAAGCACGACGAGTATCGTCTCGGCGAGCTTCGTGAGCGGCTGTTCCGACCACCGCAGGAACCCATCCAGCCTCTCTTCGCCTTGCAGGGCCAGTGCGAGCGCCCAGAAGTGCAGCGGGAGGAACAGCGCGAGCAGCACACCGGATGCGCGGTGCACCAGAAAAGCCCAGTACGCGGGGTGGCTGCGCGCGCGAAAGTCGTTTTTCATGAGTCCGATTCAGCCACGGATAAACACAGATGAACACAGATAATTCAACTGCGGGCAGGTGCCTTGTATGTTTTTCATCCGTGTTTATCTGTGTGTATCTGTGGCTAATTCTAGGCTCTCGGTCTAGACAAAAATGGCGTAAACAGCACGGAAACCCCACACGGCCAGCGTCAGCGCGACGGCCAGCATCGCGATCTCCAGACTGCGTCCGCGCCAATTGAAAGACTCCGACAAGACGTTACGCAGGCCGATAGGCGCGTGGACCGCAACGGCCAGAACGAAGAGGCTGTAGAACGCCGCCCACGCGGCGTTGCCCCGGGTGCGGCCGAGGATTTCCGCCGCCGACAGGCCGTTGCGCACCGCGTAGATGATCGTAACGAGGTGCACCAGCACGCAGGCGGCGAGCACTGCGGCACTGAACCGCTGTGCGGTCCAAAGGATGACTTGCGCACGGATATTCACTTGCCCTCCGCCGCCTGCGTGAAGGATGAAGGATGAGGGATGAGGGATGACCTGCCATGCAAAACGTATTCTTGATTCATCGTTCCACCTTAAACCTTCCGCCTTCATCCTTCATCCTTCAAATCTCTCCTTTCAGCGCCGCAATCGCCGCCGCTCGCTTGAGCCCGGCGATCGAAACGGTGGGCGAGATTTGCTTCGGACACCGCTCCGTGCAACTCATGTGCGTATGGCAGGCGTGGCAGCCGGCGTCGCCCGCGACCGCCGCGATGCGGGCGCGGTTGTCCGTATCGCGCACGTCGTTCACCAGTGTCCACGCGCGGTTCAACGCCGCCGGGCCGAGATATTCCCGATTCCACGCCACCACGTCGCACGAGCTGTAGCAGACGCCGCAGCCTATGCACTCGATGCCGGCGTCGGCCAGCCGGCGACCGGGCGAGGCCGGCGACACGCGCGCGAAATCGTCCTTGCGCGTCG
>CAZQJF010000291.1:0-4910 GCA_964593735.1 uncultured Streptomycetaceae bacterium
GTTCCATCCGGTTTTTTGAGCTAACTCTACAATCATGACACGCATCTCGCCCGCGCCGCCCGAGCGCTACGCCCCGGTCGCCGACTACATGGAGCGCTGGAAGAAGACGAAAGGCTATCCGCCCAACAGCTGGCTCACCATGCTGCGCAAACCCGGAGTCTTCCGCGCCTACCGCGACCTGCACACGGCGGTCATGATGGAGGATGGCGAAGTCCCGAAAGCACTCAAGTTCATGGTCGCGTACGTAGTCAGCGCCGCAGCCGGCGACCCGTATTGCGCCGCGCACAATGCCGAGAACTCCGCCCATATTGCCGGCGTCGCAATCGCGAAAGTGGAGGCGCTGCCGGAGTTCCGGTCGAGCCCGCTCTTCACCCCCGCCGAGCGCGCCGCGCTGGAGCTGGCCCTGGCCGCAGGCAGCTGCCCGCCGCGCGTGACCGACGCGCAGTTCGTCGATCTGAGGAAGCACTACAGCGAAGACGCGATCGCCGAAATCGTGGCGGTCATCGCGCTGCTCGGCTGGCTCAACCGCTGGAATATCACGCTCGCCACGCGCATCGAGAGCGAGGCGCTCGCTTTCGCCGAGAGGCACCTTGCGCCGTCCGGCTGGACGCCCGGCGTGCACGCCGATACCATCGCGGCCGTCGCATCCGTGCCTGTAATCGAAACCGGTTCAAAGGAAGGATGAGGGAATACCTCCTCGTCTTGTCAGGATTCCCAATGAAGAAAGAAGCTGTGCGAAAAGAACTGGGCATCGCAGTCATCGGCGCCGGCCGCATCGGCACGCTGCGGGCGCGGCTGGCGGCCAGGCATCCCTCGGTCGGCTTCATGGCGATCGCCGATCTCGATCCGGAGCGCGCCAGGGCGCTGGCGCAGGAAGCGGGCGCCGATTTTCACACCGGAAACAACTACGAGGCGATCGAGCGGCCGGAAGTCAACGCCGTATTCGTGTCCACGCCGGAGAGCTTGCACTCCGCCCCGGTGCGGCGGGCGCTGGAGCTCGGCAAGCCGGTGCTGTGTGAGAAGCCGATCGCGCTCTCGCTGAAGGACGCCGACGATATCCTGCAAACCGTCAGGACCACCGGCGGCACGCTCCGCATAGGCTACAGCCGCCGCTACAAGGAATGCTTTCTCCGCGCGAAGGAGCAGATGATCCACGGCCGCCTCGGGAAAGTCGTCGGCGGGCTGGCCCGGGTATATAACTCACGAGCGCAGACTTTCTCCATCCTGAAGCGCGATCCCCACGCCACGCCGGTGCTCGACGTCCTGACCTACTACGTCGACCTGATGTGCTGGTTCCTCGAGGGCAACGCGCCGGTGGAAGTCGTGGCGCGCGGCCAGCACGGCATATTCAAGGACGCGGGATACAGCGCGCACGACGCCACCTGGGCGATCGTCACCTTCGCCGACGGCGCAGTCATCAATTTCGGCATCAGCTACGCCCTGCCGGCCCAGTTTCCTACGCAGGGCCAGTCCGACCGCGTGGAGCTGCTGGGCACGGAGGGCACCATGCTGATCGACGACGATCATAAAGAGCACCTGCTCTTTACCGAGCAGGGCGTCCCGCATCCGTACGTCCCGGGACACAAGCTTCAGATGGCGTTTCTGGGCAGCAACTCCGCCGGCGACTGGGCGCTCGGCGACTTCTGGGGGTCGCTGGGCAACGAGACGCGGGCCTGGCTCGATCACCTGGTCACGGGCAATCCCACGGCGCACACGACCCCGGAGCAGGCGCGGGTCAACCTGGAAACCACCATCGCGATCGAGCGCGCGGTGGCTACCGGCAAGTCGGTGCGGCTGCCGCTGGAACAATAGGAAATTCGGTCCTTCCGATGATTGCGCGGGTGTCCACGCTGCGACCGCCGCGGCCGGCCCACCAAACGCGAGCGGCGCCAGCTCGAACGCTGACGCGAAGGTTAGGCACGAGACAGGGAAAGCGACGCTGACCTTAACCTGCCTCGTTACCGCCGGCACCCTGCTTGATCCGCATGAGCACCCGCTTGTCGAGCACGTCCTTTTCCCGATAATCCGTCTTGGTTTCGAGGAGACCGTCAATGTTCAGCACCCTGACCCGGACGCCCTCGATTTCCAGCTCGCGCACGTGCTGCTGCACCGATTCGTAGGTCTTGCCGTTGGCGGCGAACAGCAGGTCCACGAGCAGATCGTCGGCCACGCGAATGTTTTCCATGTTTCCGCCGTCGCCGGGAGCGAACCACTCAGGCTTCAAGTCCCCGGAGGACGCCAGGAAACTTAATGCGCGAATGATTTTCTCGCCGTTGGCGCGCGAAGCCCTGACCAGAACGTCTATATCCTCGGTGGCGCGCAGGTAGCCGTTTAAGCGCACGGCCTGCCCGCCCACCAGCACGTAATCGACGCCTTCCTCACTGAACCTTGCGAGCAGTCGGAGCAGCGGGTCCTGCGTACTCATGCCCCGTTGAGCCTGCGCGCGGCCTCGATCTGACGGGCAGCATCCATCCGATTGAAATGCTCATGCGTGCCGCGCGTCACGCCGCGCGGGACCGGCGGCAGGGCGGCATGCAACATGGCGTCCAGCGCGCGGGCGCGCCGGTAGGCCTTGACCGGGTCGAGTTCGATCTCCGAGCGGTCTTGTCTGCCGACGATGCGCATGCGCCAGAGTGTAGTGGGCTCGACACTCTTGGGCAAGCGATCCCCCGGGATAAGGAATTTGCCGGGCGCAAGTCCGGCAAATTCCTTATCCCGGCGGCCAGCGGAATCCGCGCCCCGCGAGGATGTGCAGGTGGAGGTGAAACACGCTCTGCCCCGCCTCCGCGCCGTTGTTGATGACCACACGGAAGGCCTCGCCCACCCCGAGCTCCTTCGCCACCTTTCCGGCAGCCAGCATGAGATGCCCCAGGAGCGCCTGGTCCTCCGGCGTCGCATCGACCAGCCGCGGGATTTCCTTCCTGGGGATGATCAGCACATGAGTCGGCGCCTGCGGGTTGACGTCCCTGAACGCGAGGCACAGCTCGTCCTCGTACACGATGTCGGCGGGGATTTCACGCGCGATGATCTTGCTGAATATCGTGGTCATCACTTGCTCTTTGCGGCCCGGAGCCGTTCCTCGGTCCATTTGAGCAGGCTCTCCACGAACGCCTCACTGGCCTCGCTCAACGCCTGGACCCCGCCCGCGGCATCCGGGGTCGGTGCCGCCTGCTCCATGGCGAACTCGTGCTGTGCAACGAGCGTGCGGTTTGCGAGATTGACGAGGCTCGCGCGCGCGCGGACCGCTCCCCGGCTCGCGGCAGGCGTGTCGAACGACTGGCTGAAGTCCTCGAGCTCGACGCGAAGCAGATAGTCGGCCCGCACACCATCGGTGCTGGTGACGATGCCGTTCGCCGATGCCGCCGCGAAGCGGCTGCGCAATCGCTGGGTGAGCAGGGCGGGAGGCGGTGCCGTCCATCGGCTCAGCGTGTAGGCATGCGCCCGCGCCGCATTGTCGTAGCCCAGGCGATAGACGATGCCATTCCCGCTTAACCACGCCGGCGCACTGACGTCCGGCAGGGCGAGCGTCGCCGCGATACGCGGGCCGGCAGTCGCGGCTGCGCGAGGGGGTCCCAGGTCGTAGCTGGCCGGTTGCTCCGTCAATTTCGAGCCGAACGAGCAGCCGGCGAGCACTGCCGCCGCCAGGATTGCCGCCGCACAGCTCAGCGCCTTCCGACTGTCGTTCATCACTTGCTCGCTCCACGTCGTGGATTGAATCCAGGTTCGCCGGGGCCCGGCACCGCGGCCGGCCGGCCGAAGACGATGCTCGAGGGCTCGTCGTTCAGGTCCGCAAGCAGCCGCTCGAGGCTGCGCGAAGTGCGCCCGACCTCTTCGAGCAGGATGTTCATCCGCGGCAGGGTTTCGCCCACCGCCGCGCCCGACACCGACTGCGCGGCGCCTCCGACCCGGTCCGCGGCGCCTCCGATCTGCTCCGCGCTCTTCGCCACGCGGTCCAACGCATCGACGCGCTGCGTCACTTCGAGGGTAAGCTTGTTGAAGTTCTGTATCAGCTCGCTGGCACGCGCGATGGCCTTGCGCGCGTCGTCGGTGAGCGCCGGCACATTCTTGATTGCCGGATCGAGCTTCGCGGCCAGCTCGCTCACCCGGTTCGTCGCGTTCTCGAGGCCCGCCAGCGTGCGCATGAGCTGCGCCTGGTTGCCGTCGCCCAGCAGCACGTTTACCCGGCTCGCGACCTGCCTCACGTCCGAAACGAGGTCCTTGCCGGCGCCCGACAGCTCGTCGAGAAACGATGGCCGGACCGGGATGCGCGCAGTGGGATCATCCGGGGAAATGCGCTCGGGCTTGCCACCGTCGTCATCGATGATGACGTAGGCCTGACCGGTGACGCCCTGCGAGCCGAGCTGGGCATAGGTACCCCGGGTAATCGGCGCTTTTTCTTCATCCACCCCGACGCGCACCAGGATCGTGAGCGGATCGGTCTTGCTCAACTCGATTTTCTCGACCTTGCCCGCTTCGATACCGCGGTATCTCACGGGAGCCCCCACGTTGAGGCCCGTGACCGGGTGGCGTGATTCCAGCACGTAGCTCACGCGTTTTTCGGTATCACCGCTCAACCAAAGGGCCGCCAATACGACCCCCGCGCCAAGCAGCAGCGTAAACAAGCCCGCCGCGAATGCGTAGGCACGATTTTCCATACGTTATTCCCCTGTCTCCGCCACCGTGCGCGAAGGAACGATCCTGCCTAGGAATGTGTCGGCCTTGGTTCCGACACATTCCTTACGCAAAACCGCCCGCAGGAAAACGGCACAATTAGATTCGAAATACACGAATTCGTCCCCCGCTCGTTTCCTTATTGATGCCCCAAACAGGCCTATTTCACCCCACTGTGTTGCACAGTCTGCGGGCGGTTTTGCATTTAGCAGCCTGTCGGAGCTTCAAGTCCGACAGGC
>CAZQJF010000292.1:0-2704 GCA_964593735.1 uncultured Streptomycetaceae bacterium
CGGAGGTCTACGAGGTCAAGCTCGGCGACGAGTTCCTCATGTCCAGCCTGTTCAACCAGGGCGAGATCGCGTTGGCGAACCTGGGGCTGGCCGGGCTAAACGCGGACGCCTTGGACGTGGTGGTGGGCGGTCTGGGGCTGGGTTACACCGCCTGCGCGGCTCTGGATTTCCCGCGGGTGCGATCGGTGCTGGTGATCGAGGCGCTGGCCGAAGTCATCCACTGGCACCAGAGGGGGCTGGTTCCGCTGGGCGCGAAGTTGACGGCGGATTCGCGGTGCCGGCTGATCAATGGTGATTTTTTCGCCCTGGCCCGGTCCGGCGAAGGTTTTGATCCTGTCGCTCCTGCCCGCCGGTTCCACGCCGTGCTGCTGGACGTGGATCACTCTCCGCGCGGGCTCCTGCATCCGGACCACGGCGCGTTCTACGAGCCTGAGGGTTTGCGCCGTCTCGCGGACTACCTGTACCCCGGCGGCGTCTTCGCGCTATGGTCCAACGATCCTCCCGACGGCGATTTCCTGCGGGCGCTTGCCACGGCCTATGCTACCGCGCAAGCACACGTGGTCCGCTTCCACAACCCGCTATTGAACCGCGACGCAACCAATACAGTGTATGTCGCTAGATTGAAGAACGCGGGATAGTCCGAGCGGACTGGTATCGATCGCCCTCGAAACGCTTCGGCGCGTTCGTGATCTCAGTGGTTGAAGGAACCCAAAAGCCCTGAGGTGCGACATGTCCATCCGCCTTTTCTCGTTGAGCCTGCTGTTTGTCATCGCGACCGCCGTGTGCCCGGACGGTGCAGCGCGGGAGAGCCGCTCCGGCAAGCAGTCAACCACGAAAGAGACGCGGACGGGAATTGCGTCCTACTACGGCCCGGGCCTGGAGGGGAAGAAAACGGCCAGTGGCGAAGTGTTCGACAAGACCGAAATGGTGGGGGCCCATCCGACCTATCCGTTCGGCACCCGCGTCAGGGTGACCAACCTGTCCAACGGGCGCGTCGTGGACGTGCGAATTGCGGACCGGGGACCGACGCCGGAAAATCAAAAGCGGGGAGTGATCATCGATTTATCGGAACAGGCGGCGGTAAAGCTCGGTTTTCGCGGGAAAGGCACGACGCGGGTAAAGGTGGAAGTGCTCCAGTGGGGCCAGAAGGACCGCCAGGAGACGGGTAGGAGCATTCCGGCCGGCTAGGAGCCCGCGCGGTAGAGACGGACGGCAGAGCCGCCAACTGACGCGGGCTCCTGGGAGTGTGTCGGCCTTGCTTCCGACACACTCCTTAACCAAGACCGCCCGCAGGTCACGGCAAAAATTGGATTCGAAATACAGCCTGTCGGCTCGGAGATGATCAGGAGCGACTAACCATGCGTGCACCGGGCGTTCATGGACCCACGTCCGACAGGCTGCTACGATGCTGGACCTGATACCTTACCCCCAGTTCCAGCATGCGGATCGAAGTCATATGCACCGGTGACGAAGTCCTCACCGGCAAGATCGTCAACACCAACTTCAGCTACATCAGCCAGAAGCTCGAGGATTTCGGGCTTTCGGTAAAGTGGGAAACCACGGTCGGAGACGATCGCGAGAGTCTGCTCCTTGCGTTCCGGCTCGCCGGGGAGCGCGCCGACGCGGTCATCGTAAACGGCGGACTGGGTCCGACGCTCGACGATCTGTCCCAGGAAATAGCAGCGCAGGCCGCCGGCGTCGACCTCGTACTGTCCGACGAGTGGCTCGCGCGGATGGAATCGTACTTTCACCGCCGCAGCCGCGTGATGCCGCCGAATAACCGGAAGCAGGCGATGCTGCCCGCGAACGCCGAAGTGCTCGACAACCCGGTTGGCACCGCTTGCGGCTTTGCCCTGGATATCGGCAAGGCGCGGTTCTTCTTCACGCCGGGCGTGCCGCGCGAGCTGCGCCGGATGCTCGAGGAGCAGATCGTTCCACGGCTGCTCGCGAAGGCCGGCAAGCAGACCGCGATCTTTCTGAAGCGCTTCCATTCCTACGGGATCGGCGAATCGCACGCCGACAGCCTGCTGGCGGGACTGGAGGCGCTCGCGCCTGACGGCAGCGTAAAGCTCGGATTCCGCGCGCATTACCCGCAACTGGAGACCAAGCTCACCGTGCGCGGCAGCGACATGGATGACATCCGCAGGAAGCTCGCCCCGGTCGAGCAGGAAGTGCGCAAGCGGCTCGGCAACTTCATCCTGGCTGAAGACGACCGTACGCTCGAGGGCGTCGTGCTCGCGGAGCTCATGAACCGCAACGCATCGCTTTCCCTCGTGGAGACGTTCACCGGCGGGCAGATCGCGGCGCGCATCGCCCACCTGCCCGGGGCCGAGAAGGTGTTTCAACAGGGCATCGTGGCGCGCGATTTCGGAGCAGTCTGCGCCGCCGTCGGATTGAACGGCGTGCCGACGGAGGTCGCCATTTCCCGCGAGACCGCGGAAGCCGTGGCGCGCGCGGCGCTGCGCCGCACCGCCGCGACGCACGCACTGGCGGTCCTCATCGACCTCGACGAGGGGGCGGACCGGATCGAATTTGCCGGCACCATCTGCCTCGCGATCGCGACCGAGCGCGGCGTTGCGTCGCGGCGCAGCCGCATCGTCGGCGGCCGCGACTGGGTGCGGCTCGGCGCCGTGGAGATGGGCCTCGACTGCCTGCGCCGCTACCTGCAGGGCCTGCCGGTGGTCGAGCGGATCGATTTCGAGAA
>CAZQJF010000292.1:2804-4885 GCA_964593735.1 uncultured Streptomycetaceae bacterium
TGGCAAGCGCGTTCAAGGCGGAAGGCACAACCGCGACGTTCGGCATGATGGGCGACGGCAACATGTACTGGATCTACGAGCTCGACAGGCTGGGCGTCAAGATACATGAGGTCCGTCACGAGGGCGCGGGGCTCGGGATGGCCGACGGCTATGCGCGGACCACGCACACCCCGGGCGTTGCCACTGCGACTTGCGGCCCGGGTGTGACGCAGCTCGCCACCGCGCTGGTGACCGCCAGCCGCGCCGGCTCGCCGGTGGTCGCTTTCTGCGGCGAGGCGCCGAGCACGGACGAGGAATACGCCCAGTACCTGGACCAGCCGCGCTTTGCTGCGGCATGTGAAAGCGGATTTGTCCAGCTGCTCTCGCCAGACCTTGCGGACGAAGCGGTGCGCAAGGCGTTCTACCTGGCCAAGCTGGAAAACCGGCCCATCATGCTGAGCTGCCCGATGGACATCCAGCAGAAGAACTTCGAGGACGACGAGCCGTACAAGCCGTCCTCCGAGTTCTTCACGCGCGGCGCCGTGTATCCGGATGCGAAAGCGCTGGAACGCGCCGCCGATATCGTCGCCAGCGCCAAGAAACCGGTGATCATCGTCGGTCGCGGCGCGCAGTGGGCGGGCGCGGGGCCGGCCGTGCTCAAGCTCGGCGAGCGCATCGGCGCGCTGATCATGACGTCGCTGTTGACGAAAACCTTCCTGAACGAAAGCGAGTATCACGGCGGCATCTCGGGGGTGTATGGCTCCAAGACGGCGATGCATCTCTGTCACGAAGCCGATTGCGTGATCGGGGTCGGAGCGAGCCTGAACCGCCACACGCTCGAGAACGGCTACATGTATCCCAATGCGCGCTACGTGCACATCGATTCCAAGGCGCACCTCATGATGGGCGGTGGCAGGGCGGCCGATGCCTACGTGCAGACGGACGCCAGGATCGGCGTGGAAGAGCTGGAGAAGGTGCTCGCCGGGCGCGGGGTCAAGAACACCGGCTACCGTACGCCCGACGTGAAGTCCAAGCTCGTCAACCACAACGCGGACCGCACCGAGTTCCAGATCGAGCCGGGCACAGTCGACCCGCGCGAGGCCGTTATCGTCATGGACCAGATCGTGCCGCCGGAAATCGGCCTGCTGTCGGGCAGCGGCATGACCTCGGCGTTCTGCAGCATGCTGATGACGCGCCGGCGCGGGCTGGTCCAGGGCGGCCACTTCTTCGGCTGCATCGGGCAGATGCTGCCGGCGGCGATGGGAGCGGTCGTGGCCACGGGCAAACCGGCCATGCTGATCGACGGCGATGCCAGCGTGATGATGCACCTGGCGGAGTTCGAGACGGCCGTGCGCTACAACATGCCGCTGCTCGTAGTCGTGATGAACAACGAGGCGCTCGGTGCGGAGTACTACAAGCTCGACGCGCACAAGATGGAAACCAGGGGTTCGGAGATCACCACACCGGACCTCGGCAAGGTCGGCGTTGCCATGGGCGGGCGCGGGCGGAAGGCGACGACCATCGACGAACTGACCGCCGGCGTGAAGGAATTCGTGGCCAAGCCCGGTCCGATGATGATCGACCTGCGCATATCGAAGGCAGTGCCGAGCGTGCCGTACCGGCGCGTCCACTACGGCCGGGACGAGTAAGCAGCCCGCGCGCCATCCCAGTGAATGGGAGCCGGGCCTCCTGGGAGCGCTCGCAGGATCAGGAACGCTGAACGCGCGGGCTTAGATCGACCGGCGAGCCGGTCGGAGGAACAGAGAAAGGGTTGATCGGCGAAATCTCTAATGGGAGGGGCAATCATGTTCGTTCTCTTTATGCGGATGGTCTTATTCAAGAAATGCAGCGGATGGGTTGCGCTGCATTTCTGGGGCGAGCGATGAGCGAGTCCCCCGTAGTGCGGTTCGACGTCGAGGACGGAGTGGGCGTGATCACCGTCGATAACCCGCCGGTGAATGCGCTCGGTCCGGGTGTGCGGGAGGGCATCATCGCCGCGGTCGAGCGCGGCGTGGCCGATCCGAACGTGAGCGCAATGGTGTTGATCGGGGCCGGGCGCAGCTTCATCGCAGGCGCCGATATCCGCCAGTTCGGGAAGCCGC
>CAZQJF010000293.1:0-4860 GCA_964593735.1 uncultured Streptomycetaceae bacterium
GGTAATTAATGTTAAATCTCGAATAAATCGCAAAGAACTTTGCCACGGAAGCACACGGAAAACACGGAAATTTCAAGACCGAATGCAAAGTTTACTGCCGCGGGCGGATTTACTTTTCCGACCGGCGCTTGTTTTCGGACCCCACGCTCTTAAGGGAACCTCTGAAAACGTCATCCTCGCGAAGGCGGGGACCCAGTAACAAACTGAATCGCCTGGATTCCCGCCGGCGAGGTTGTGTAAAACTCGGGAATTGAAGGCCCAAGAAAATTGTCGAGGTCATTAGACGCGCCAGGATCGACGATTGGCACTCTGGTAATGGTCCGACGACCCCCGAAATTAGCTTCAATAAGAGTTTTTACACAACCTCCGGCGCGGGAATGACGACTCCGTAGTTGTTCAGAACTTCGTTAGCGTCCGTGATTTCCGTGTGTTTCCGTGGCTGCAGTCGCCTCTAGCGCTGGCGCGAGACGCCCGGCGAATTCGCAGTGCACGGTAAGCTCCAACAAGTCGATCCGCGACACCGCCAGCTCGACGCGGGTGCCGGGATCGAGCGCCGGCAGCGATGGCACGCGGGCGACGAGCGGGAGGTCATCGAACCGCACGAGGCTTTCGCGCAGTACCGCCGCGGTAACGGCAGACACGTGCTCCTGGATCAGCCAGCGCAGCGACCAGTAACGCTCCATGCTGCGCTGGAAAGTGCCGTACGCCTCATGGGCCGCTTCGAAGTCGCGCATCGCAGCCAGCAATGCCTCGTCGCCCTTGCCATAGGGCGGAGGCACGCCGCGCGCGAGCGCGATCAACTGCCGTTGGTTGACGAGGTCCACGTAGCGCCGCAGCGGCGAGCTGGTCCATGCGTAGCCCTCGACGCCCAGGCCCTGATGTTCCGCCGGCACCGTGCTCATGTGCACCTTGCCCCCGGACTGCACCCGGTAGATCGCCGCCGCGCCGTGCTGCGCGAGCTCGCGCCCCCAGGTGCTGTTCACATGGATCATGAGCTCGGAGACGATGCGGTCGACCGGCGTGCCGCGCAGCCGGCTCACGATACGCACGTGATCGTTCTCGACGTGGAAGCTGTACTCGGGTCGCCCCTCGACCTCGGCCTCGTCCTTGCGGCGCGCCGCTCCCAGCCGGTTTGCGAGCTGCCACAGCGCGGTGAGCTCCGCTCCGAAACGGTGGGCTACCGTGCCCGTTTTCAGCGCCGCTTCGGTAACCACCGCTTCCAGGGCCTCGTGGCGAAGGTTGGCCGCCATGGCGACGCGCTCGACGCGGGTCGTCGACGAAACGATCCTGGAGTCCGTGGCGATCTCCAGGTAAAGCGAGAGCGCCGGTGGATTGCGCCCCTCGCCCAGCGTGAACCACTCGATCACGGCTTCCGGCAGCATCGTAATCTTGCCGCCGGGAAAGTAGACCGTGGAGAGGCGGGAGCGAGCGGGCGCATCGAGGGCCGAGTCGCCCGCGATGCCGAGCGCCGGCGCGGCGATGTGTATGCCTACGCTCAGGTTGCCGTTCGGCAGGCGGGTGACCGAGAACGCATCGTCGATCTCGGTGGTCGAGGCGTCGTCGATGCTGAACGCCGCCACCCCGGCGAGCGGCAGGTCGTCCGGCACCAGCGGCGGCTCGGCTGGGGGAAACGCCATCCCGCGCGGAAAATGCTCGAACAGGAAGCGGTTGAGATGGTAGTCGCCCGCGGAGGCGAGCGCTCCACACCGTTGCAGGAGTTGAGGCGGCGTGACCTTGAGATCACTGCACGCCTCATCGAGCGCCTTCCATTCCACGCTCGTCTTGTCCGGCCGGTACAGAAGCTGGTCGAGGATCGGCTTGAACGCCTCGGGAAGCTTGCCTTCCTTGAGTTGCGTGACGTAGGCCGCCTTCTGCTCCGCCAGCAGGCGCTTGCGCTCGACGGAAGCGAGCGCCGCCTTGAGCGCCTGCTCCGGCGCCGCCTTGTAGCGTCCCTTGCCCTTCTTGTAGAAATACATCGGCGCGCCGTGGAGCCTGATGAGCAGCGCGGCTGATTCGGCGGGCGCGGGATCGCGGCCGTAATACTCCCGGCCCAGCGATTCGAACGAGAACTCGTCCTCGCCGCAGCATTGCCACAGAAAATCCACGTCCATGCCGTCCGCGAGCCGCCCGGCTTCGCTTGCGAAATCCGCGAGCCCGGACCCGTCGAACCGGACGAGCACGTTGGCGGCTTTCACCTTGGAGCGCTTGCCGTGCGGCGCCTCGACCTGCAGCGAAGTGTCGTTGTCGGCGAGCACTGCGCCGACCTTGAAGCCGCCCTCCTCCTCATAAAAAACGTTCCGAGTCATGGTTGGTACCGTATCACGCGATGAGTCGCCGAATGGAGGGTGGCTAACAAGAGCGAAAATGGTATTCAGTGCCGGAACCCGTTCCACCCATGGGTTCATAAGTAACGCAGGTACGTTTCCAGGTGATGGCGAGGCCGGCCGCGCCATCAAGCGAAGCGCTACTTGCCTTCGATGTCCAGCACCTCGTGGACGTCGGAGTCGATCTGCGTGCCCGGACCGCCGCCGGAGGCCACGTCGCCGCTCACGAGGTGAAGCCTGCCGTTGACGATATCGCCCGCGAGTCCGTGGCGGGGGAACATCATGTCCGGCAATATGGACCAGGTGTTGGTGCGAGGATCGTAGGCTTCGACGGCGCGAAACGTTCGTTGCCACGGTCCGCCGGCACGCTCCTCACCGCCGGCGACGTAGATCCTGCCCTTGAAGGTGCCCCAGGCCGTCGCGCTGCGCGGATTGGGCATCGAAGCCTTCAGCGCCCCCCACTGATCCGTCGCGGGATCGTACTCTTCCACGATGCCGACATTGAACGCGCGCGTGATGAACGCCGCGCCCACGCGGCCGCCGATGATGTAGATCTTGTTGTTCACGATGCCCGCGGCGGCATGGTTGCGCGCGGTCGGCATCGACTGGCGGGTCTCCCACGTGTTGGTCGCCGGATCGTAGACCTCGTTCGTGCCGAGACTGCGATGCGGGCGCGCGGGGTGGACCGCCGTCTCCTTCGATCCCGGATGCAGGCCCGCGCCGCCGATCACGTAGATCCTGCCCTCGTGCACCAGAGCGTTGGCAGAACCGCGCCGGGTCGGCAGCGGCGCCAACGCTTTCCAGCTATCGGCGCCGGGGTCATACTCCCACGCGTTGTCCAGAGGTACCCATGCCGTCGGCCCTTTTCCCGGCTTCGCGAAGCCGCCAAGAACGTAGATCTTGCCCTTGATCTCGGCGAGCGCGAGATGGTGCGAAGGAAGCGGCATGTTCTTCTTCTTGGTCCAGGTATCGCTCGCCGGGTCGTATTCGTACACCAGACCCTTGGACGTCCAGCCCGGCGCAAGCCCGCCGAACACGTGGAGCTTGCCGCCCGAAGCGATGCCGTAGAGCTCCTCCGAAGCCTCCGGAAACGGCGCGACCCTCGACCATTTTTGGGCGTGCGCGGTGGAAAACAGAAACGCCGCCGCCAGCAGCGCGGCAAGACACAGACGCAGGACCTTGATCGCAGCGACCATCTGACTCCTCCTTGTTTTGTCACTCCCGTGCGCGAGTGGCCCCGGACACGCCCACACCCGCTACCAGCGCCGCCATACTACGCCCATTCCGGAAAACCGGGCAACGAGACCAGAAACAATTCAGCCACGGAAACACACGGAAAGACACGGAAGTCGAAGCAGGTTGACTCGTACCTAGGAGTTCGTTGAAATTCGCCGTTCGCGCTGAGCGTAGCACCGCAGGCGCGGAGTCGAAGCGTCCCAAGCGTCTGATTGCACGCCGTTCATATTTCGACTCCGCTTCGCTACGCTCAACACGAACGGTCTCTATGCGATTTTCAACAAACTGCTAGAGATGGCGAACGACTCTGCCCCGAGGCTCCAGTGTTTTCCGCGCGATTCCATCGCCCGAATGACCTTGCCTCTAATTCCGTGTTTTCCGTGTGATTCCGTGGCCAAAATGCCTTTGCCCCTTGCTCCGTGCATCTCCGTGTGGTTCCGTGGCTAAGTTTTTTGCGGGACGGGCGCGTCGCAGAAAGCGAGTACCGTATCGAGATGCGCGGCGAAGCTGCTGAACGAATGATCGCCGCCCTCGACGACGAGCTGGCGGCAGCCGCGGTAACGGGCTACCGCTGTACGATAGTCGAGCACCTCGTCGCCCGTTTCCACCATGAGCAGATAGCGCTCGGGCCGCGATATCGCCGGCACTTCGAGCGCGGCCAGCTCGTCCAGATGCTGCTGCGTGAGCTCATACTCCGCGCCGGTGTGCAGGTTCTTCTGCATCCCGAGCGCGGGTCGCAAGAGCTCGTACGGGCGCACCGCGGGATTGACCAGCACCGCTTTGAGGCCGTGCTTTTCGGCGAGCCAGGTAGCGTAAAAGCCGCCGAGCGAGCTGCCTGCCAGTCCGGCGCCGGGATGGCGGGCTGCGAGCGCATCCAGGAGGGCCACCGCCTGCGCCGGCCGGTGCGGCAGCGCCGGCGCGACAAACTCGGCGCCGCGTCCCAGCGCTTCGAGTTTGCCCTTCATGAGCTGCGCCTTGGATGAGAGCGGGGAGCTGTTGAAACCGTGGATGTAGACGATCAAAGGAGTGACTCGTTACTCGTGATTCGTTACTCGTGATTTGAGAAAACCGTCTTTCGCTTGCCGACCAGCGCTCACGCCTTTGTGGCAGCACGAGCCACGAGAAACGAGCCACTCCTTCTCTTCCGGTTTCTTGGCGTCCTGGCGGTCAAATCAGTTTCTTCGCCAGCTCGAGCAGCAGCGTGTCGTTGCCGCGCGCCGCGATGAGCGAGAGCCCCAGCGGGCAACCGTCGAGCGTGGCGAGCGGCAGCGAGACCTGCGGTAGCCGCGCGAGCCCGGAT
>CAZQJF010000294.1:0-4857 GCA_964593735.1 uncultured Streptomycetaceae bacterium
TGCGGGCGGTTTTGCGTAAGGAGTGTGTCGGGACAAAGTCCGACACACTCCTAGGTCACACGGACTACTCCGCCTATTACCTCTGATGTATATGTCCCCGCTACCGGTTCAGACAGAATCCAGTTGCAGGCCACCCTCCCGCGGACGGCCGCAACAACGGAACCGGAGACTTGTATGCGCTACTCGACCAAGGCAATACCGCCACGAGAGATGGCGAAAGTATGCGCGTACGGCCTCGCCCTCCTGTTACCGGGCTCGTTCGTCGTCCTGCCGCTGTTGTGGCTGAGCCGCCGCTGGATGTCGCGCACCGTACCCCTGGCAACGCTGCCGTACCAGGATACCCACTAAGCCGATTTCGGCGGATTGCGTCACTCGACGGACACTTCGTCCCCGACGCGTATCTCCCCGCCCGGTCCGCTCGTCACGATCCCGACCGCAAACGTCGGCTGCTTCTGGCCGAATCTCTGGACGAGCGTCGCCATCACCGGCAGGTCGCGCTCGCCGGTGCGCGGGTTCGCGTGCGTAGCAAGGCATCGGGTCTTTCGCCTCGCCACGTGGAAGGCGACCCCGCCGATGCGGATCTTGCGTTCCAGCCAGTCCTGCTCCGCCCACGCACGCACGCCTTCGATGACGACATTCGAGCGAAAACGCAGTTCGTCCAGGGCGGGATCGCCGGCCGCTGCGGCGACGGCGGACAGGCTTTCCCGGCTGTGCAGAGTGATCTCGCCCGCCTCGTTGTCCTGGTAGCGCGGCGTCCTCCCGTCCCCGACGAGACGCAGCGGGAGCCGCCCGGGGTGACCCGAAAGCGGGTTCTCGGCGAGTCCGAGAACATATTCCTGAATGGCGGCGGCGAGGCGCTCGCGCCCGTCGGTGTCCAGCGTATCTTCCGCCAGACGGGCGCCGTCGAGGCTGACGCGCAACCTGAGCGCTTCGGGATCGTACCGGAGCTTGAGGCGCGCGAGACCCGGTGTGTTCACCAGCGCGACGAACTCGTGTTTCCTGCTCCACGCGGCATCGGCCGCCGGCGAGTCGGCGAACCGGAACCCGAGCACGCGGTCGCCCGCGATCCGTCCTTCGGGCAGCGCGGTCAGCGCCTCGCACGCTTCGGGCGTGAAGCCTTTCACGGGGTAGCGGTGCAGGGCGACGACTCGCGGCATGGGTTGGCTGAAGGATGAGGGATGAGGGATGAAGGATGACGGGCAGTTGCCAGTCGAGGACAGGACCTTCACCGTACTACAACAGAGCAGGGCCCGACAAACGTAGAATTACGAACGATAATGCCGTACTCGAAAGCTGACAATCGGCGGATGGAGGGCGGACGAATGAAAGTGCACGATCTGGTGGCGCGTTTCGCAAGCGCGGCGGACAGCGCGGATCCCATGAAAACGGCGCGCGAGGCGCTGGAAGGGCTGCGCGGCGAGATCGCCGCCGTCGAGAGCGCGCTCGCCTACATTTCAGGCGTCGGGGGCAACGCGCGCCAGGTTTTCTACCGCTCGCCGAATCTCACGCTGCTCAAGGTGTGCTTCCCGAACGGGCGGCGCACCCCGCCCCACGACCACGGTACCTGGGCGACGATCCTGCTCCTCTCCGGAGAGGAGAAGAATACTCTGAGCTTGCGCAAGTCCGGTTGAGCGCAGGGTTATGCCTCACAGCCACCGGCGAACCCTCCCCCTGTATGCGGCGTACTCCGAACCAAAGAGCGAAGACAACGCGCGCTCCTCGGGCTCGATTTGGAACTGGTCAATGTAGAGTTGGCTTGGCGTCCCCTCAGCTACCCTGAGTCCATACCTGTAACGGGCAGTGCGCGGCAGCCCGAACGAAGTCGTTGTCAGTCGTCAGCAGCGTCAACTTGTGACGGATGCAGAGCTGCGCGAGCAGAGCGTCGATCGTGCCCATCTGCACGCCGGCACGACGGCAGCGATTGCGCAATTCCGCTGCGTCGACGTGATCCTGCCGGTTCGGAGTGAGGAGCGGCAAAGCGGCGAACCGGTCGATGATGCTTTCTCTCGCGCGCGGACCCGCAAATCCCTGCAGCAATTCCTGGAGGATGAGTCCCGTGGTCACGATAACTTCGCCGCCTTCCAGCGCGTTTCGCAGCGCGCGCACCTCGGGAGCAGTGGAGGGCTGGTCGCGACGAAAAGCGAGCGACCAGACGCTGGTATCTACCAGCAAAGTCACCGGCGCGAGCGCTCGGCCTTGTAGTCGAACGACTTATCCCATTCGAGCTTGTCCATCAATTCGACCAGGCGCTTCTGGCTGCGGCGAGCGATGAACTCCTCCAGCGCGCGTGTCACCGCCGCCTTCTTGGTGCGTTCGCCGCTCACTTCAACCGCGCGTTCGATCAACGCGGGGTCCAGGGAAAGATTGGTGGCTATGTGTGACTCCTTACACATGAGTCTACACAACGGGTGTTCCGCCGGCAACAGCTCAGTCAGCTCTCCTCTTTCCTCCACGTCTTGGCGGTCAATAGCTTCTTGATTCTCCTGGCGGCTTGGCGCCTTGGCGGTTCAATTATTGTCTTTCTCATCCACCCTCCGCGGCCTCCGTGGTAAATTATTCCTTGCCCTTCTTGGCGGTCCTGGCGCCTTTGGCGGTTCAGGTGTCAGCTTCGCTTTCGCTCTCCACCAGTGCCCACACGCGCCGGAACGGCCCGCGCGACTTGATCAGCTCCGCCCCCGCAGCGGCGGCGGTTGCCTCGTCGAGCCAGAGCGGCGTCCCCATGCTCGCACTCATCCAGGCGCGATGCGCGTTCTCCTCCAGCAGAAAAGCGCCCGCCACGGTCTCGGCGACGCCGGAGCCCGTAACCGCTACCCCGTGCGCGCGCATCAGAACGGCCCGATGCGGACCGAGCGAACGCGCCAACGCTTCCCCACGGGGACGGTCGCTGACGAGCCGGGGATCGGGGTAAACGGGCAGACCGTCGTGAAAGAGGGTGCCCATGAGATGGATGGGCCGCAGCCGGTGCTCGCTCGTGGTGAACGCCGTCGAGTAAAGCCCGTGGTAATGCACGACGCTGCCCACGTCCGGCCGCTCCCGGTAGATCTCGGCGTGGATCGGAAATTCGCCGGGCGGATCGCCGCGCCCTTCGAGCTTGCGCCCGTCGGCGTCCATCACCAGGAAATCCCCGGCGCTCGCCCGCGGGCCCAGCGAATGACGCGCCAGCAGGAAGCGGTTCGAATCCGGCAAGCGGGCGCTGAGATGGCCGAAACCTTCGATGAACCCGCGCCGGTACAAAAAGCGCCACGCCTTGATCAGGTCGTCGATCAACGCATCTGCGGTCATGTCGCTGGTCACGGGTAACGGGTCACGAGTCACTGTACCTGCATCTGGAGACTGAGCGTTTGATCTTGTTCTCGCCTCCAATTCTAGCTCAGCGCGGCTTTTTCGCCCGGACTTCGTTGAACGCCGCGCCGAAAAGAAACACCTGCACGGAGAAGTAGATCCACATCACCAGCACGACGAGCGAGCCGGCCGCGCCGAAGGCGTCGGCGAACGCGGCGCGTCCCAGGTAGAGGCCCATCAATTCCTTCCCGATTTCCATCAGGACGCTCGCGAGCGCGGCGCCCCCCCATACCGCACGCCATGGCTGGCGTTGCGACGGCAGCCATCTCATGAGCATCCCGAACAGCACCGCGAGTATCGCAAGCGACAACAGCAGGTTCAGGGCGATCGCAACGAAGCCCAGCACGGGAAACAACGCCGTCAGCCAGCCGCCCATCGCCGCGATGACAGCGCTCGCGATCAGCGAGACGAGCAGGAGAAACCCGATCGCGAGCACCAGGGAAAACGACCACAGCCGGCCGCGGACGAACCACGAGACGAAGCCGTCGCGCCCTCGCTTCGTGCCGTGCACGGCGTCGAGAGCATTTCTCAACTCGACGAATACGCCGCTTGCTCCCAAGAACAGCGCAACAGCGCCGGTCACTCCTGCCCATGGCCCCTTGGCCGCCGACTTTTCCGCGGCGTTCATCATGGTCTCCACGGCATCCGCGGCGCCCTGACCGAGGAGTCCCGCCAATTGACCGAGGAACTCCAGTCGCGCGAAACTGGCGCCCAGAAACATGCCGGCGACCAGCACGGCCATGAGTACCAGGGGGGTGATCGAGAATATGGCATAGAAAGCGACCGCTGCGCCCAGCCGCGGAGCCTCCCGATCGCTCCAGAGCGAGAAGGTTGCCTGCATGACCCGCCAAGCTCTCTTCACGATCCCACTCCGCGATAAATGGGGTGAGACTCGACACTTGCTGTAATGTTTCCGGCGCCTGCTTGATCTGTCGAATCAAACCGGCCGGGCCCGGTCTAACAGGGTCATGACATGCGCACGTCCGAACAACCAGCAAGGGGGGTGTAGCGATGAGAGTTCCGGCAATGCTGTTGGTGGTGGTCGCCGGGTGCGCTGCCACGGGCGGCGATCTCCAGGAGACGAGGGACTCCTGGTCTGGAGCGGTATACGACGACGTGGTGGCGCGCTGGGGTGCGGCCACCCGCCATACCACGCGTGCGGACGGTGGTTACGTGTACACCTGGCAATCCGAGAGTACAGCGCCGCGCGGAAGGATATATCCATCCACGGGCATCTTCGGCGGCAGCGGGGGGCTGGGCGTGGGCACGGGGGTGACAGTCGGAGCGGGCGGCGGTGAGCTGATCCGCTGTGACCGCACCCTCGTCTTCAGGAATGGGCGAGTCGCAGAACAAACATGGCAGGGCGACCCTGCGTTTTGCGAGAGCTTCAGAAGGTAAGGTCAAAGGATAGCCACGGAATCACACGGAAAACACGGAAAATTTGAAATCAAAGCATAGGGTCCGCATCAAGCAGGTTTGTGCCGTTTGGATTCGTCCGTGTGCTTCCGTCTGTTT
>CAZQJF010000295.1:0-4847 GCA_964593735.1 uncultured Streptomycetaceae bacterium
ATGGACACGATCTTCATCTCCGATCTCCGGCTCGACATCCTGATCGGGGTCTACCACTGGGAGCGCAAGGTACCGCAGACCGTCCAGTTCGACCTCGAGATCGGCATCCCGGAAACCGGCAGGCCGCGCGGCGACAGAATCGGAGAAACCATCGACTACAGCAAGGTCGTGGCGCGCATCACGGCATCGCTGGAGGACGATCACTTCCTGCTGTTGGAGCGGCTCGCCGAACACGTCGCGCAGATCGTGCTCACCGAGTTCGGGTCGCCGTGGGTGAAAGTGAGCGTGACCAAGCTCGCGGCGCTCAAGGGCGTGAAACGGCTCGGCGTGACGATCGAGCGCGGGAAGAAGGCAGCCAAGAAGTGATATGAAGGGGCGCCATCAATCACCACGCTGACGCTGTTCCTTCTGTTCACGCTGCTGCTGCCGGCGCTCCTTGGCCTGCTCTTTTGGCTGCTGCTGCGCTTCCGGCTGGCGGCGCCGCTGTGGTTCCGGGGCCTGCGCTTCCTGCGCTCTTTGTGTCGCCGCCCGCTCGCGCTGCCGCGCCTGTTGCTGGGCTTGCTGTTCCTGTGCCTGCCGTTGCGCGCGTTGCTGTTGCGCCCTTTCGGCCGCGTCCTCGCGCTGCCGTGACGAAACTGCCGGCGCCTGCGGCGTGGGGGCGGACGCCTTTTCGCGCCGCTCCTGGCGCTCGGACTGCCGCTGCTCACGCTTCGCCTCGGCTGCCCGCGTGTCGACCTTGGGCTCCGACTGCCGCCTTTCCCGGTCGATCGTCTGGCGCTGCGACACGTCCGGCGGTGGCGCCGGGGCACGCCGCGCGGCCTGCGGCGCGGCCTTGTCCTGAGCGCGTTCGCTCTTGTTGCTGTCGGCGGCCTGCGACTTCGACTTTTCCTGCGCGCGCGCGCTCTTGTTGCTGTCAGCGCCGGCACTGCCCTGCGACTTCGGCGCCTTCGGGCTACGCTGATCCGCAGCTGATGGCGCTTCCGCCGCCGCCCCTGGAGTCCCGGTGCTCTGCGCCGAGGCCTGCTTCAACTCCACCCGCTTCGCGCGATTTATTGTGCGCACGCTCGGACTCTCGTCCGCTCCTGTAGCGGAGGCCTGGCGCGCCTCCTTTCTGTCCTGTCGCGCTTCCTGCCTTTCCTGGCGGGCAGCCCGCGGCGGCGTGTTGACCGTAACCGTCTCGCGCGTCCGGACTGCAGAGGGCGGCTGCTTTCCCCGCTCCGCTGCCGCGAGGCTGGTCCTGGCCGGCGCTTCCACCGGGGTGCCGCGCGTAACCGACGCCGAGGCGAGGGTCTTCGCGTTTACCCGCAGTGCTGCCCGGTCGGCCGCTCGTGCCGAGACGAAGTTCTCGCGTGAGACGACGGTGACGCCCGCGGCGTTGCGGTTCCGGTAACGGATGTTCGTGACATTGGTGATGTTGGTCACGTTCCTCACGTGGGTGACGTTCACGTGGCGAAAGTGCGCCGGGCTGGCCCGGTACCACGGCCGGTACGGCTCGCGCCAGCCGAGCGGCACCCAGCCGACCGCCAGCGCACTGCCCGCACCCACCGACACCGACCAGTTCGAGCCGCCGACGAAGGCGACCAGCGCCGGCGCATACACCGGACGCGCAATCCTGCGCCCGGGCGCCCAGGCCCAGCGGTTACCGTGGTGCACCCACCGTCCGTAGTGGAACGGCGCGAAGCCCCAGGGCGCGCGGTCCACCCAGGTCCACCCCCACGGCGCGACCCATACCCAGCGCCCATGGCGGTACGGCGCCCATCCCGCCGGCACAGCAGACGGTGTCCACACCGGCCCGTACTCGCCGACGGTTTCCCACTTTCCGTGCTCATCGAGATCCTCGTAGCCCGTCATTTCCTCCGGCACGTAGCGGGTGGACGTAACGCGGTCTTCGCGTTGATCGCGCGAGGCGGCCCAGCGATCGAACTCGTCCGGCTGCGGCGCCGCGAACAGATCCTCCTTCGCGCCCGCAATCGTCGCCTGCTGGTTGTTGCGCACCAGGAAGCTCGAATTTCCCGTAAACACTTCCGCCTGGCCTCCGCGCACGATCACCATGGTGGGCGTGCCGGAAGGTTCGACGCTGATGCGGTAGGTGCCCGGCTGCTTGACGACCACCGCGCCGCCCGGCGTTGCGATCTCGAGCAGCCGGTCGCTGGCAAGCCGGCGCACGCGCAGATTCATGGTGCCTTGCGCCAGGCGCAGTTGCAGCCTGCTGTCGTCGAGGACGAGCACGTCCAGGCTGGTTTGAGCGTCCATGCGCATGGCAAGCGAGCCGACGTGCAGTTCCGCCCGGCCGTTGCTGTCCGTCCAGAGCCTGTCGCCGGTGGTGATGGGGCGATTGAGTTCGGCTACCGACCAGTCCTCTTTCGCCTGCGCCGGGGCAAACGACACCGGACCGGAAATGTAATTCAGCCGGCCGGCCACGCCCGGCGGATCGGGTTCGGCGGGATGTGCCAGCGTGGCGCAAAGCGCCAATGCCAGCGCGATAAGTGTGTTCAGCAGTTTCATGGCGGGCCTATATATGTCGAAGATATGTGTCAGAAGACAATCGTTCGACTGCCATCATCGTTCAAGGGTTTTGCGGAAGGGAGTGATTTTACAAATTGTTACCGGGAAGTGTTGCAAGTTGTTACGGCCCGGCGGGTCTCTGTGTCCGTCAGACTTGCCCTGAATCTCCCCTCCCACAGTGTGCCGCTGCGCCGGTAAGTACGGTTGCTGTAGCGAACGAAGTACCGGACCCTGTTTATTTACCGCTTAGCCACCCGCGATATCAGGCCCTGCATTCCCCCGACCGCCAGTTCGCGGTACAGGGACACCTGCTCAGAAATCGTAATGCCCGCGCGCGCGATCTCCCGGGCGCAGGCGGCCGCCACTCCGAAGGCTTGCCACGGCGTTCCCTTCCAGGACATGGACACACCCTCATTGCGCCACACCTTCCTGACCAGCGGCTGGGGAACACGGGCAAATTCTCCGAGCAGCGCCAAGCGCAGCAACCAGGGCCAGTCGGCAGAGTACTCGCCCGCCAGATGCTTGCGCACACCACCGATCAACGCGGCGGCTTCCGAGCGGAACAGCCCCCGATTGGGGATCCACCACAGGCCCTGCTTGCGAATGACGCGCCGTCCTCGCTCCAGGCGCTCGCTGACGCCGTCAAGCTCGGTGTAGCTCCTGTTCGCCGGTCCGAGCTCGATATCGGAGAAAGCGAGCACGGCACGCGGGTTGCCCTCCAGCGCTGCGACCAGGCTCGCCACGTATGCAGGCTTCAGCGGGTCGTCGTGAAAGGCGAAGAAAAGGTAGTCGGCCTGCGCTTCCCGAAGCAGCGCGTTAACGTTGCCGATCCACCCCTGCCGCCGCGCCTGGCGCATGAAGCGGAATTGTGGCCGCCCCGCAACGAAGCGCATGCAGACTTCGGATGTGCCATCTGATGAAGCGTCATCCGAAATCAGGACTTCGAGATTGCCATAGGTCTGGGCGGCAAGGGACTCGAGCGTCGGCCCGATGAACGTCGCCGAATTCCACGCCGGCAGCAGCGCGGCTACGCGAGGCAGGCCGGCAGACCCGCTCATCGTCGCGCCTCGAATTCGCGCACTTGGTCGGCGGCGCGCTTGGCGAAGAGCGGTGCGGTCGTCAGCTTGCCCGGATCGACGCTGTGATAGCCCTCGACTGAAGTTACACCGACCCGCGTGCGGTCGTGCAGTGCGCTGGAAGCATCGTCCACATCTGTTTTCCCATAGGCCACGATGGCCCCGGCATCGACGAGGATGGGCCGTGATTCCCCCATGCCCGGATACCAGGCGTCAATCGCGCCCAGAATGTCGCGTGCGAGCGACTTCGACTGCGCTTCCCCGGCTTCCCCGCAGCAAGGCGCGTTCCACGCGGCCGGCGGTGAGATCTCGTGCGTCCAGCCTTGCAGACCGACGGGATACCAGGACAGATAGGCTGTCCCGTCGGCCCGCACCACAACGTCGCCGTAGGGTCCGAGGACCATCGTCGCAGATGGTCCCCCGCGCAGCCTGATGGGGAGGTGCGCGATGACCCGGTACTTGAGCCGATGCACCCAACCCATAGGACAGTCCACTCCGATCATGCGATCGAAAGCGATGCGATTCTCCCACAGGGCGTTGACCACTTGGTCGGCGTCGATGCGCCACGTTCCTTCCCGGTTGGTTCCCTCGACGCGTAGGATCCCGTTAGCGCGCTCCACGGAGATTACCTTGTGTCCAGGCAAAAAGTCGATGTGCTCGCTCTCCCCAACCGCATCCCGCAACGCAACGGCAAGCGCGTCGGTGTCGATAGCCAGTTCGGAGGTCAGGAACGCACTGATGAAGTGATCCGCCGGCAGCGGCTTGGGAATTCGGCCCGGCGCGCACCTCGTGTATAGGCGCGTGGGCCTGGTTCCCAAGTAGTCGATGGCGGCGTCGTGCCGGATGTGCTCGCGATAGAGGGATTCGATCGCTGCGTAGTGTTGTTCGAGCTGGTCGGCAGAGAGGAGCGAATCGCGCGCGACGAGATAGACGAATGGAGTAGAAAGCGGAAGGGTGTCGGCCCGCGGGCCGATCCAGCGATGCAGCAATGATCGGAAGCTCAGCGCGCCTTCGAGTTGAAGGCGGGCCGTCGCGAGTGTACGATCATTCGCGTAGATCAACCCGAGGTGAATCTTACCTTCATTGCGCAGGCTGGCCCGATTGACGGCGCACGGGTCCTGGTCCACGAGCGTGACGTGCACGCCTTGGTTCGCGAGCTCAAGCGCCGTGGCGACCCCGGTCAGACCGGCGCCCAGTACGATGATGGCGGCGCGTTTGCCGGGATTCACCGGTGCCCCCGTATAAATAAGGTCAGTGTAACTTTTT
>CAZQJF010000296.1:0-4833 GCA_964593735.1 uncultured Streptomycetaceae bacterium
GGTCCCGCTTTCGATATATCTCATGACTTTCATTCTGTGCTTCGATCATCCGCGCTGGTATCGCCGCGACGTTTTTCTTCCCGCGACCGCCGCCCTGCTGCCGGCCATGGCGTGGTACAGCGAATCGCTCAATCTGTGGAGGGCAGCGCCGCTCTACGCCGCGGGGCTGTTCGCCTGCTGCATGTTCTGCCATGGAGAGTTGACGCGGCTCAAGCCCGTCCCGCAACACCTCACCACTTTCTACCTCATGATTTCCCTGGGCGGGGCCGCGGGGTCGCTGCTGGTGGGTGTCGCAGCGCCCAACCTGCTGTCCGGTTACTTCGAGCTCGGGATCGCGCTCGTCGCATGCGCGCTGCTGTTGCTGGTCCGCTCGGTCACGCTGCGCTGGTGGGTCGCCTCGGCCTCGGTCGTGGTCGTGGTGGCCACCACCACGCTGGTCGGGATCAGCATCAGGGACTATCTCGCCAATACGCGCGTGATGGTGCGTAATTTTTATGGGGTCGTTCGCACCCGCGATTTTCCCAGCCCCGTGCCGTTTCGCGCGATGTATCACGGTGGGATCAATCACGGCGGACAACTGCTCGATCCGGCGTTGCGCAGGGATCCGAGCAGTTATTTCGGCCGCACCAGCGGCTATGGGCGTGCCTTTGCGAGCCTGCCGGAGGCGCCGCGCCGGGTCGGGGTGATCGGCCTCGGCGCCGGCGCGATCGCCGCCTATTCCCGGGCGGGAGACGTATTCCGCTTCTACGAAATCGATCCGCAGGTGGTGCAGGTCGCGGACACGGAATTCACCTTCCTCGGCGACAGCCCGGCGCGCGTGGAAGTCTTGCTGGGCGACGGGCGATTGAGCCTGGAGCGCGAGGCGGACCAGCGTTTCGATCTGCTCGCGATCGACGCCTTCTCGGGGGACTCCATCCCCATGCACCTGCTCACGCGCGAGGCCATGGCGACGTACGTGCGTCACATCAAGCCCGGCGGGGTGATCGTCTTCCAGGCGACGAATCGATTCGTCGACATCGCGCCCGTGGTCGAACGTCTTGCCGCGGCGTTCGGAATGCGCGCCGTGCTGGTATCGGATTGGGCGAACGCGGACGACGGGGCGAACTACTGGATCTCGGGGACCGACCAGATCATCGTGACGCGCAACGAGGCGCTGCTCAACGCGGACCCGATAGCTTCCGTCGCCGAACCGGTGCCGGAGCGGCCGGAGTTTCGCGTCTGGACCGATGATTTCTATAATTTGTTCCGGATCCTCAAACGCTAGGAATTTGCCGGTCTCCCGCCTGACAAATTCCTTACACGAATCCTTTCAAGATATCAAACTATTCAGGAATTCAATTCAGCCTGCGACCGACTTCAATACTTGAGTTGGGCGGCAGGGGTACGCAGCCAGACTCGCTCGCTTCCGTCAAATTTTGATCTTGAATGGAGTAATCAATAAGGAATCTGTCGGCCTCGACCCGACAGATTCCTCTTTGATGATTTTTTGTGCAAACCAAACCCGGTCGCGGTATTGCGCCGCTTTCGCGGCAGCCCCGAGTGCTTACCCACACACTTATCCACAGAAATTGTGAATTATTTGCGACATGTCTCCACCGCCCCAGCCGGCGCCCCTCGCCCGGCCCGCTGCGGAGAAAATGAGATGCGCGGGCTGCGCGGCCGGTTTGCTCCGGAAGGCGATCATCAGGCACGCGCCATCCCTGCCGGTCTGCCCGTCAATTCAATGTGTTAGTGATCTCATGCCCGTAAGCCCTGAGGCGCGCGCCTGACACCCAGGGGATGCGCAGGAACGCGTGGCATCGTGCTGCGAGGGAAGGTGCGACATGAAGGGCCGAAGGGGACGTGTATCCAGCGCAAGCCCGGCAGCCACTCCTCAGGGATATCAACACCATAGGCAAGCTGTAACGGCACTAGAATGAGAACGTGAAGATCGCCGTCACGGTGCGCGCGCTGTTGGGGGGGCTGTTGCTGGCGTCGATGCCGGCGCACGGCGCGGAAGGCGTGGCGTGGGTGCTGGGGGAGGAGATCCTCCGGCCGGAACTGCTGGTCGCCGGCGACGAACCGGCGCAAGCCGCCAGATTGCGCGATCTCGTGTGGATCAGGGTGGCGCGGCGCTACGTCGCGGAGCGCGGTCTGGCGGCCACCGCCGACGAAATCGCGGAGCTCCAGGCCTATGACCGCGCGTTCGACCGCCACGACCGGGCCCAACGGGCGCGCAAGCTGACGGAGCTGAACGAGCGCCTCGAGGCAGACGGGCTTGCGCCCGACGAGCGCGCGCGCCTGGAAGAGTTCCGCGCCGTGCTCACCCGTCTCGCGGGGCGCGACGCCGCCAACGACCTTGCACTCTCGCGCGAACGCGAGGAGCCAGCGGCGCACTACGGGCCCTGGGTCGAGACGTGGAAGATGAACCAGGCCCTCTACGAGGAATACGGCGGAATCGTTGCGCTGACGCAGTCCGGTCCCGCGCCGCACGGCGCCCGCGCGGCGCTCATCGCGGAATACGAGCGCCGCGGCCTCGTGCGGTTTTTCGATTCACGTCTTCGCGGGCAGTTGTACTTCCTGCTGGTGAAGCCGCCTCCCATGGTGCTGCCCGGGGAACAGGTGGATTTCACGCCCTATTGGAAACTGCCCATTCCTCCGTCGTATTTTCCGGATTGAGGGGTCAGAGTAACCCTCCCGCTATCCGGAACGCTGGTCCTGCTCTGCTGCCGGTGAACCAGGCGGGTGCGCCGCACGCTGTAGTGCGCGTTCGATTTCATTCTTGAAACGATCGTTGCCGAGCGGCGAGCCGCGGTTTGCCGAGTTTCGAATCCTGGTCAGCTCGCTCACATCGAGTTCGATGCGGAAAAGAAGGTCGCCTGCCGGTTATTGCCCCGCTGGATGACATGTTGGGGCATGCCGGGGAGGTTGTATCGGGGTCGCCGTGGCATAGGTAGATGCCTTGCCGCAATTTGGTTATGCTGCTTAACGTCCGTCCTCACAAAAAGTTACTCTGACCCCAAGATGACCGACGCCAGGATACAGTCCGCGATCGATCACTGGGCGCCGCGGTTCGTGGCGAACGGCGTTCCGCTCACCGACTTTCAGGAAGTTACCGCGGGTCTCGAGCGCTGGGAGGGCTGGTGTGCGGCGTGGTCCAGCCGCGCTGCCGTGCACGAAGCGCTTGGACGTTCCGCACTGGCCGAAGGCTGGCGCTCGAGCGCCGGCGAGCATTTGACGCGCGCGGGCGTGTGCTATCACTTCGCCAAGTTCGTCTTCGTCTCCGACTACGAGCAGATGAAGCGGGCGCATGCGAAAGCGGTGGAATGCCGCAGTCTTGCGCTGCCGTTGCTCGATCCGCCGGGCGAGCGCGTCGCAATCCCCTACGAGGGCTCGAATCTGTACGGCAACCTGCGCCGGCCAGCCGGTGCCGGGCGTGCGCCGGTCCTCGTCATGTGCATGGGGCTCGATTCGGCCAAGGAGGAGATGGAGGCTTACGAGATGTCGTTTCTCGCCCGCGGCATGGCGACGCTCGCGTTCGACGGGCCCGGCCAGGGTGAGGGCGAGTATGAATTTTCGATCCGCGGCGACTACGAGGCGGCGGTGACGGCAGTGGCCGACTGGATAGAGCGGCGCGCCGACCTCGACGCGGCCAGGATCGGGCTGTGGGGCGTCTCGCTGGGCGGCTACTATGCCCCGCGCGCCGCGGCATTCGAACGGCGCATCAAGGCCTGCATCGCGCTCTCCGGTCCCTACGACCTGGCGGACGCCTGGGACATGCTGCCGGAGCTGACGCGCGAAACTTTTCGCGTGCGGGCCAGGCGCCGGACGGAAAAGGAGGCCCGCGATTGCGCCGCCACCTTGAGCCTCAAGGGCATTGCGGAGAGAATCACCTGTCCGCTGTACATCGTGGCGGGCAAGCTCGATCGCATCGTCCCCTGGCAGGATGCCGAACGGCTCGCGCGTGAGGCCGCGGGACCCGTGGAGCTGCTGGTCGTGGAAGACGGAAATCACGTTGCCAACAACCGCGGCTACCGGTACCGCCCGCAGACGGCAGACTGGATGGCGCAGCGATTGGGCGTGGCTTTTGGGAGGAAACCATGAACAGAATTAGATTCCAAGCTGGAGCAACGAATGCCGCGCAGGAACAAGACGGAACCGCGTAACGTCAGCCGGGACAGCATAGACCCCAGGCGCCCGCCCGCAGGCGGCCCGGACGGGCTCTACGATCCGGCCGATCCCGGCCATCGCTGGGACCGCCCGCTGCAGGCGCCGGGGCGCATGCAGGTGGATTTCGAGGAGCGCGTGGATTTCAGGCGGCTGCACGAGTACCGCCTGGCGCGCACGCGCGGGGCGCTCGCGAAATCGGGCCTGGGCGCGCTGCTGGTCTTCGACCAGTACAACATCCGCTATATCTCCAGCACCGTGATCGGCGAGTGGGCGCGCGACAAGCTGACGCGCTGGTGCCTGCTGACCGGCAACGGCGAGCCCTGGGTGTGGGATTTCGGCTCGGCTGCGCGCCACCACAAGCTCTACGCGCCGTGGCTGCCGGCGAATCATTGCCTGGCCGGCAACGTCGGACTGCGCGGCGCGATCAATCCCAAGGTAGGGCTGTTCGAAGCCGCGGCGAAGGAGATCCACGACATCCTGAAGCAGGAGGGCGTGGCGAAGATGGCCGTCGGCCTCGACGTGTGCGAGCCGCTGTTCCTGTTCGCGCTCCAGAAGCTCGGGCTGAAGGTGGTGGACGGCCAGCAGGTGATGCTCGATGCGCGCGAGATCAAGAGTCATGACGAGATCACGCTGCTCAACATGGCGGCGGCCATGGGCGACGGCGTCTACCAGGACATCTTCGAG
>CAZQJF010000297.1:0-4804 GCA_964593735.1 uncultured Streptomycetaceae bacterium
GCGGCATCGGCGCGGCGGTCGCCGCCGGCAAGATCCTGGGGCTGGACGAGTCCGGGATGGCAACGGCCATCGGGATAGCCGCCAACCAGGCCGGCGGGCTGAGGGAAGCCCATGCCACGATGAGCAGCAGCTTTACCCCAGGGCATGCCGCGCGCTGCGGCTTGCTGGCGGCCATGCTCGCGGCGCGCGGCTTCACGTGCTCGGACACGATGATCGAAGGCGTGAAAGGTTTCGCCGTGTCCTATGGCCTGCGCTCTAACCTGGAAGCGGCCGTCGAAAAACTCGGGGAAACATTCGAGATTTTGACGCTCGCCTACAAGCCCTACCCGTCCGGATTCGTGATACATCCGATCATCGACGCGTGTCTCGATGCCGCGAGGAAACATTCCTTCGACGCCGGGCAGATCGAGCGCATCGAGCTGACCGTCAATCCGCTCGCGCTGCAGCTTTGCAACCGTCCTGATCCCGGTAACAGCACGCAGGCGCTCGTCAGCTTCCAGCACTGGGCCGCAGTCTCCCTGATTTACCAGGCCGCCGGACTCGCGCAGGTCACCGAGGCCGTCGTGCACGATCCTGCCGTAGCCGAACTGCGCCGCAAGATAGTCGCTACCGCCGATGCCGGGCTCGGGCGGGAGGCGGCGGCCGCGCGCATCGTGCTGAAAGACGGCAAGAAAGTGGAAGCCAGCGTCGCCCATTGCCGCGGGAGCGTTGGCCGGCCGATGACCGACGCGGACATCACCGAGAAGACCCGGGGCCAATTGCAGATTGCGTTCCCGGCGGAGGCGGCCGGGAAAATTCTTGCCGAATGCTGGCGTATCGGGGAATACCCGCGGGTCGATGCGTTGTGCGGGCAACTCGCGGCGGCAGATTAAATAAAAAGCCCCGCACGGGGGCTTTTTATTTTGGCGGTGGTGGCAGTCTGCAGCGAACGTGTCTCTCCAACAAATTCCCTGTAACAGGGATTTTTACAGGGATTCATACCCACTGAATCCCCTGCCACTTCGCCCATTCTCTGCGATTCCCCTCAGGAAACACCCTCTTGGCATTTAGACATAATGATAACAACGGGCTTGAAAACAGGGAAAAAACCTGCACTAACAGGGAACACCCATATTTGCGCATGCAGGAAGATCCCTGAGCACCAGGTACCGTCATCACAAGCCATCCCGGACGGGTACGAAAGCAAGCTGCAGGGACTTCTGAACCCCTAACACGGCCCGGTCGATCGCAGCCTCGTGCAGGCTACGCAGTTCCCTTGCCAGATCGGCCTTCTGAGTGTGCAGCGATTCCAGGAGCTCCGCACGCATCTCTTCGCGGAATAGGAGCTCGTCGATCTTGATGAAGACGTTGTCAAGCACGATCCACGTAACACCACCCGCCGCGAGCGCGCAGAGCGGGGCCAGCGGGCCGCAGACAGCCGCGCCACCGACTGCAGCAATTAGCGTGGAGCCTAACGATGAGGTCACACCCGCGCTCATTGGCGACATTAACAATCGCATCGTAAGGACGCTGACTTTCTGAAATTACGGTATCGCACAACACCCCTTCTGCATCGGCAGTCTTTCGAACAAAAGCAAGGAAACGAACGGCCTCCGCGCGGAGATTCTCATCAATGCTTTCTCCATTTCCTAGCGGCAACATGGCATCCCCAGACAATGTAACTCGGGGATCCATTACTATGTGAATTCCTGTCACCTGGGCCCCACAAAGCTTCGCTAATTCGATACCGCGCTCGACCGCTCTTTCCGAGTGCGCGGACCCATCGGTAGGCATCAGAATATGCCTAAACATGGCCTTTGCGGTGTGCGCGCCCTACCAAAGTGCGCCCATGCTCACTGAACAGATATCCAGAATGCATGAGGACCTATCTCTTACTGTTAAAAACGCAAGCCTGCGGTCAGTTCGGCCGTCTGACGTATCACTCTGCTTTCAGGCCAGCCAAGGCAATAAGTTTCGTGTTCTTTTCAGCTTCTGCGCGGATCATTGACGCCATTTGTTGCGGCGTGGTGCTATACGGCTCGAGACCGCTTTTTCTGAACGCCGACTGAACATCCACCCTGCCGACAGCCTTCACGATTTCGCTGTTTAGCCTCGTGACCAAGTGCTTGGGCGTTGTCGCGGGTGCGAGCATGCTAAACCAGACAGAATGGTCGTAGCCGGGTAAGCCCGCCTCGTCCAGTGTCGGGACGAGTGGGAGCAGCGAGGCACGCTTTAGCGCAGTGACGCCAAGTGGCTTGAGCTTATCTACTCTCAGCAGTGGCAACGCAGAGGTGACACTGGCGAAACATGCCGCCACCTGGCCGGATGCGGCAGCTACGACGCTTTCTGAGCCACCCTTATACGGAATATGCACGAGCTTTGTCTTGGCCATTAGGTTGAAGAGCTCGCCCGCGAGATGCGAGGTCCCGCCCACACCCGAGGATCCGTAGTCGAGTTTCCCCGGCTGTGCGCGAGCGCGCGCGATCAGGTCCTTCACGCTGTGCACTGGCACTGAGGGATGCACTACGAGCACGAAAGGACCGATTGTCACAACAGAGAGCGGCGCGAGGTCGCGTTCGATGTTGAACTGCGGCCGCGTGGTAAGCGCCGCTTGCAGTATGCTCGATGAGGACATCATTAGCAGCGTGTAACCATCCGGCGAGGACGCGGCGACCCTCTGCACCGAGATCGCGCCGGCCGCGCCGGTACGATTCTCGACGATTACCGGTTGGCCCAAGTTGTCGGAGATCTTTTGCGCGAGCAGTCGGGCAGTCACGTCCGTGCCCCCGCCGGGCGCAAACCCAACGACGATGCGCATGGGTCTTACCGGATATTCCTGTGCCCACGCGGAGGCAACCACTGCGACAGCGACCGCAAAGCCCTGTGCAAGAGCAAACACGATGCGCCGCATCACTGTCGGCACGATCCTCTGGTGTTGTGCTCTCATCTCCCGACCGGGATTACGTCAATTATCCGCCGCCCAGCCATACCGAAGACGTCCGCAGCCAGATTCCGAGCGGACGCTTCGTAACCGCCATAAGAAAAGCAATCTTCGACCTTCTCAATGAGCTCGTCATCGGTGATTGGATCCTGCGCGTCGCCGCGGGATGTGGTCACATGCTGCTCGAGCGTCTTCCCATTCTTCAGCCCGATCTTCACGGTCGACCACCGGGGAAGCATTGGGCTTTTCGCCTCGCTCTTGGTCACTTTTGTCAGGAGTGCCTTGACCCCCGGTCGGGAGACTTGGGGGTCGTCGTAAGTGGACAGTTGGATCTTCCCATCGAGCATCGCGGCGGCAACCGAGTACTCCATGCTGAACTTGCCTTCGAGTCCGTTCTTCGGATCGGTATAGGTCAACGGCTGCAAGCCGCGGGCCTGCGTGACGATGTCGATACCTTGAACGGTTTCCCACGTGAGCCCGTGCGCCTTTCGCAGGGACAGCACGCCGTCGAGTGCCTTATGGATCGCGTAGCAGCATGGGTATTTTTTCACGTCGATGCTGACCGTATCGAACGCAAGCGGCTCCTTGCCGAGGGCGGCAAGCGCAACCGAAAGATCCTCCCTTTCGGCATACAGGGCGAGGTAGCCGTATTTGCCATCGATCGCGTCGTGCGGCGCGGTGAACCCTTTCTGCGCAAGCAATGCGGCGCGCACAGCGGCAGCATTGCACTGGCCGACCTGAAACGCCTTCGCCATTGTTCCAAAGTTCTGCCGGTTTCCCGCGGCCTGTGTCACGGCAAGACCTATCGCATTCGTCGCCTGCTCCGCGTCAAGGCCGAGCAGCACGCTGCACGCTGCGGTCGCGCCAAGCACGCCAATCGAGGAAGTCGAATGCCAGCCTTTTACGACGTGCGGCAGGGCCATGACCGGCGAGATCGCCGCGAGCACCTCGTAGCCGGCGATATACGCGGCGCTGAAGCGCGCGCCGTTGGCGCCGGTCATCTGTGACAGGGCCGCCAGCGCGGGAATCATCGCAACGCTCGGATGACCGACGAGGGGCGGCAGCATGTCGTCGTAATCGAGCATGTGGCCAGCAATGCCGTTGAGCCACGCCGCGGCCTCCGCGGGCAGCCGCTCGTTCGTTCCCCACGCCGATGCACTACCAACGCCACGCACCTCGTCGAGATGGCTCGCCGCGATTCGCGGCGCATGGTCCCTGTGCGCCGCCACGGCCACCGCATAGGTGTCGAGCAGCGCGCGGTACGTCACGTGCCGTTGCGCGGCCGACAGTTCGCGGCCCGAGAAGTCGGCCAGAAAAGAGGCGATTCGCCTGCTTGCTGATGTCATGTTCGAGTCCTAGCCGGCTGGTCGCCTCGCGTCATTGCAGCTTCGGGCCAATGGCGGCGATGAGTTTCGTGAAACGCGTGGTTTCCGCCGCGATGTACTTGCTCAGTTCGACCGGCGTTCCCGCGGTCGCTTCGATCCCCTGCTGCTGAAGCCGCTTAAGTACATCGGGATGGTCCATGACCCGACGGACCTCCCCGTTCAGCCGGTCGATCACGCGCGCGGGCGTACCACGCGGCACCAGGATCGCGTTCCACGAGCTGATTTCGAAGCCGGGGATGCCGGACTCGGAGATCGTCGGAACACTCGGCAGAACCGACGATCGCTTTGTCGTCGACACGGCGAGCGCGCGGAGCTTCCCCAGGAGTGGCTGCATCGCCGAAACGCCACCGAACATGAGGTGGATGTGTCCTCCAACGAGATCGGCAATAGCCGGAGCTGTACCCTTGTAGGGAATGTGGACGATATCGATGCTCGCGGCGTGCTTGAACATCTCTCACGAAAAATGCGCACCCGATCCTGCTCCAACCGAGCCGAAGCT
>CAZQJF010000298.1:0-4777 GCA_964593735.1 uncultured Streptomycetaceae bacterium
CGCAGCGTCTCCGGCAGCCCGCCCACGTTGTGGTGCGACTTGATGGAAGTCGCTTTCTTCGTCCTGGCGCCGGCCGATTCGATCACGTCGGGGTAGATCGTGCCCTGCGCGAGCCATCTGGCATTGCGGATCTTCGCCGCCTCGCGCTGGAACACCTCGACAAAATGCCGGCCGATGATCTTGCGCTTCTCCTCGGGATCGGCAATGCCCTTCAACGCGCCGTAGAACTCGTCCGAGGCGTTCACGTACACCACGTTCAGGCGCATGTGCTGGGCAAAAGTGGCCAGCACCTGCTCGGCCTCGTTCAGCCGGATCAATCCGTGATCGACGAACACGCAAGTCAGCTGGTCGCCGATGGCGCGGTGGATCAGGGCCGCGGCCACGGACGAATCCACGCCGCCGGATAGCCCGAGTATCACCTCTTCCGCCCCGACCTGCTCGCGGATCCGCGTGACCGCTTCGGATATGAAATCGGGCATGTTCCAGTCGCCGCGGCAGCCGCAGATGTCGTGCACGAAGCGCCGCAGGATCGTCTTGCCCTGCAGCGTGTGGGTCACCTCCGGGTGGAACTGCACGCCATAGAAGCGCCGTGCCTCGTCCGCCATGCCGGCTATCGGGCAGACCGCGGTGGTCGCCATCACGCTGAAGCCCGGGGGCAGGTCGACCACCTTGTCGCCGTGGCTCATCCATACCTTGAGCAGGCCGTGGCCCTCGGGCGTGCGCGCGTCCTCTATTCCGTCGAGCAACTGCGTGTGGCCGCGCGCCCGCACTTCCGCGTAGCCGAATTCACGCACCTTGCCGGCCTCCACCCTGCCGCCGAGCTGCTGCGCCATGGTCTGCATGCCATAGCAGATGCCGAGGACCGGTACGCCCGCTTCGAATACCGCCCGGGGGGCTTTCGCCGTGGCGTCCTCGTACGCCGACAGGTGGCTGCCCGACAGGATGATCCCCTTCGAGCCGAATTCCCGTACGAAAGCGTCCGGGATGTCGGCCGGATGGATCTCGCAATAGACCTTCGCCTCGCGGACGCGGCGCGCGATCAATTGCGTGTACTGTGCGCCGAAATCGAGGATCAGTATCTTCTCGTGCCGCTCGGAGGGCACCGGCTGAGCAGCCGGTAAGGCGGATACGGCAATGCTTGTTTCTGGACTACTGGTCACAGGTCACTGGTCACCGGTCGCCGGTCACTCTACCCGATAATTGGGCGCTTCCTTCACGATCTGAACGTCGTGCACGTGTGATTCGCGGATGCCGGCGACGGTGATTTCCACGAACTCGGCATTCTCGCGGATTTCGTCCACGGTCGAGCACCCCAGGTAGCCCATGCTCGAGCGCAAGCCGCCGATCAACTGCTGGACGAGCGGGCCCAGCTGGCCCTTGTACGGCACGCGGCCTTCGACGCCTTCGGGCACGAGTTTGTCGGTGTCGGGCTCCTCCTCCTGGAAATAGCGATCCGCCGAGCCCTGCTGCATGGCCGATAGCGAGCCCATTCCGCGGTAGGACTTGTAAGAGCGCCCCTGGAACAGCTCGATCTCGCCGGGGGCTTCCTCGGTCCCCGCAAACAGGCTGCCGATCATGACGACGTGGGCCCCGGCGGCTATGGCTTTCGCGACATCCCCGGAATAGCGGATGCCGCCATCGGCAACCAGCGGCACGTTGCTTTTGGCGAGACCTCTGGCCACATTGGCTACCGCCGTGATCTGCGGCACGCCTACGCCGGCCACGATGCGGGTCGTGCAGATGGACCCGGGTCCGATGCCGACCTTGACCCCGTCGGCGCCCTGATCGACCAATGCCTTCGCCCCGGCAGCGGTCGCTACGTTGCCCCCGATCACCTGCGTCCTGGGAAAGTTGCGCTTGACCCAGCGCACGCGGGCGAGCACGTTCCGGGAGTGGCCGTGCGCGGTATCCACGACCACGACGTCGGCGCCGGCTTCGACCACCGCCGCGGCCCGCTCCTCCGTGCCCTCGCCCACCCCGATGGCGGCGCCGACCCGAAGCCGTCCCAGGCGGTCCTTGCACGCGTTTGGATGCTCGGTGGACTTGAGAACGTCCTTGACGGTGATCAGGCCGCGCAGCTCGAAGCTCTTGTTGATGACCAGCACGCGCTCCAGCCGGTGCTTGTGCATGAGCGCCATCGCTTCCTCGTGCGGCGCGCCTTCGCGCACCGTCACCAGCCGTTCCCGCGGCGTCATGATGTTCTTGACCGGCTGATCGAGCTTGGTCTCGAACCTCAGGTCGCGATTGGTGACGATGCCGACGACCCGCCCGGCCGAATTGATAACGGGCAATCCCGAGATGCGGTGCTGGCGCGTGAGGGCAAGAACGTCCCGGACCTTCATGTCGGGACTGACGGTGATCGGATCCTTGACGATGCCGCTTTCGAATCGCTTGACCTTCGTCACTTCCGCGGCCTGCGCCTTGGGGGACATGTTCTTGTGAACTATGCCCATGCCGCCTTCCTGGGCGATCGCTATCGCCAGCCGCGCCTCGGTCACGGTATCCATCGCCGCCGAGACTATGGGTATGTTGAGCGTGATGCTGCGGGTGAGCCTGGTTTTGAGACTGACTTCGCGCGGAAGGACTGCGGAATGGGCGGGAATCAGCGAGACATCGTCGAAGGTCAAGGCCTTTTGAACGACGCGCATGTTTGTGGCCTTACGCAAAAAAAGCATTATACGCACGGGCACGTCAACGGTAAACGCGATCGCGCGTTAGAGTGCTGACGAAATGAGGGGATGGCCCCTCGCTACCGCTCTCCCCTCATGCTCCCCTACATCAGGGCGCCTGTCTTTCGTCTTGGTAGGCGCTCTTGGTTGATTGACTTGGCTGGGTGAACTCGCTATGTTGGCGTCACGGTATTGGGCTGCACTCGCCTGTCACTCGCCCCTGACGCTTGTACGTAAATGTGCCAACGGAGAAAACGTGAAAACGATCTTCGCGCTCCTCATGATCCTCCTCTCAGCGGTCCTCTCGGCGGCCGCCTACGGCCAGTTGGTCAAGTGCGTAAGCAAAGACGGCAAAGTCGAGTACACCAGGAACTGCGCGCCGGGCAGCACCGAACAGCCCATGGGCGCCAAGAGCCCCGCCAGCGGACCGGGCGCCGGCGCTCCCGCGTCACAGGCGCCGAAGTCGCTTGCCGAACGCGACGCCGACTTCAAGAAGCGCATGATCGAGAAGCAGGAAGGGGAGCAGAAGGACGCGAAAAAGCTGGCCGAAACCCAGCAAAGGCGCGAGAGCTGCGAAAACGCCCAGGCGTATCTGAAGGGCCTGGACTCCGGCGTGCGCATTACGCGCACCGATCCCAAGACAGGAGAACGGATCTTTCTCGACGACGCGGAGCGTGCCACCGAGACAGCCCGCGCACGCGCCAGGGTGGCCGAGAACTGCAAATAACGGCCGGGCGCACGAGCGCCTGTCGCCCTCAAGGCGCCTTGGACGGCCTGGCCCTTTTTCGTCTCCCCTCTTTGGGGTCCGCCAGCAACGGCCGGTAGATTTCGACCCGGTCTCCGTCGTTGAGCCGCGTATCGGGGGCCGTCACCCGGCCGAAGATCCCGACAGGCGTGTGAACCGGATCGATCTCGGGGAAGCGTTGCAGGATGCCCGAACGCTCGACCGCCTGCCATGCCGTCGTTCCCTCCCGTACCTCCATCGAGACCAGAACCTGCTCGCCGGCAAGCGCGTAGACTATTTCAATACGAAGCATGCAGGCATTCCGGGCATCGCGGGAAGCAGCATCAGCCATGGATGCTCGCGGCGCGCTTTACGAACGCCTCGACCATGGTGCCTGCAATGTAGTTGAACACCGGGCCGATCAGCGTCTCCAGCAGCTTTCCGGAGAACTCATAGCTCAAGCGGAATTCAATCTTGCAGCCGCGGTCACCGAGCGCCGTGAAGCGCCAGACCCCTTCGAGCCTGCGAAACGGCCCTTCCACGAGTTTGATCAGCATTTCTTCCGGCGCCCGCTTCGTATTGTCGGTCGTGAAGCTCTGCCTGATGCCGTGGTAGTTGATCGTTATGGCTGCGCGAGTCCTGGTTTCATCGCGGTGGAGCACGCTCGCCGCCCCGCACCACGGCAGGAACTCGGGGTAGTCCTCGACGGCGTCGACCAAAGCGAACATATGCGCAGGCGTGTGGCCTACCAGCGCCGAACGGGCTACTTCAGGCACCGGCTCTCCATTCCCCGCGTGCCCCGGGCCCAATGCACGCTCCTTGCACCCGGCGGGCCGCCATCCCGCTGGTAGAATAGACGCGCCGCCGCAATGGCAGCAATAGACTCTCGATGAGCATCGTCCAGAACAAAAAGGCTTTTTTTGACTACTTCGTCGAGCAGCGCTTCGAGGCGGGCATCGCGCTCGAAGGCTGGGAGGTCAAAGCGATACGCGCCGGCCGGGTGCAGCTCAAGGAGGCTTACGTAGTTGTTCTCAGCGGAGAATTGTTCCTCATCGGCTGCCATATCAGCCCGTTAGCCGCCGCATCGACCCACGTCTCGCCGGATCCAACCCGCACCCGGAAGCTGCTGCTCCACGCCGATGAAATCGCGAAGCTCATCGGCAGCGTCGAGCGCGCGGGCTACACGCTGGTGCCCCTCGACCTGCACTACAGCAAAGGCAGGGTCAAGCTCGAGATCGGGCTCGCCCGGGGCAAGAAACAGTACGACAAGCGCGCCACTGAAAAAGACAAGCAATGGCGTCGCGATCAGCAAAGATTGCTGCGGGTCAAGGCCTAGCAGCCTGTCGGACTTGAAGTTCCGACACGCTGCTAAATGCAAAACCGC
>CAZQJF010000299.1:0-4769 GCA_964593735.1 uncultured Streptomycetaceae bacterium
GTTCTCACCCGCTTCGAGACGGTCCTGATTGTCGATCGATTGGTAGACATCCTCGCGATTGTCGGTGGGCGATTGCACCAGGGCCGCCGTTCCCGCGATCGATACGATGCCGATGCGCACGTCACGCGGCTGGGCCGCCACGAATGTCTTGGCCGCGGTCTGCGCGGCGGCGAGCCGGTTCGGCCGGATATCGGTCGCCCGCATGCTGCCGGACACATCCATGGCGAGTATGAGGGTCGCGTGGTGCGTCGGCAGCTGGACGAGCGCATGCGGGCGCGACACCGCGAAGATCATCGCGCACAAGCCGAGCAGGAGCAGGATCGGCGGCGCGTGGCGGGCCAGACTGGAGGCGCCCGCCGCATCCCCGACTGTTTCGAGGGCCGCATAGCGCACGGTGGCTCTTTTGCGGCGCTCGAGCAGCCATAGGTAGAACGCAACCAGACACGGAACCAGGACCAGCAGCCAGAGCATGGCGGGCCACAGGAACGTCATCCCGCCGACGTCCATCATGGTTCCCGGGGGTTCCTGGATACGGTGCCGCCCGCGGCAAGCTGGCTGCGGCGCTTGCGCAATACCGTGAAGCGCATCAATGCATCGACGAGATCATCGTCCGTCGCGAGTTCGAGGCAGTCGACCCCGGCTTCGACGAGCGACGCCCGCAACGCCGTTTCGCGGCGCTGCGCGGCCTGCGCGAAACGCTTGCGGAACTGGCGATCGTGGGTGTCTACGAGCATCTGCTCGCCGGTCTCGGCGTCCTGCATGACGATCAGGCCGAGATCGGGGAGCTCGACTTCCAACGGGTCGTAGAGCCGCACGGCGATGATCTCGTGCCGCCGGGCAAGCAGGGCGAGGCCCCGGGTCCAGCCCGGAGTGCTGATGAAATCGGAGACGACGAAAACGACCGAGCGGCGCTTCATCATCTGCTGCGCCTTTTCCAGGAGCACGGCGAGGTTCGTTTCCTTTCCCGACGCGGCCGCGTGCCGGCCCGGCCGGAGCATATGGTCGAGAAGATGGAGCAGGTGGCGCCGGCCGCCGCGCGCCGGGATCACCGAGTCGATCCGGTCGGAATAGAGCAGGGCGCCCACGCGGTTTCCGTGCCGCATGAGCACCCGGGCGAGCACCGTGACGAGTTCCGCCGAGACCGTGCGCTTGCGCACGGTCTGCGAGCCGAAGTCTACCGAGCCGCTCAGGTCCAGGAGGAACCAGGCGGTCACCTCGCGGTCTGCGTGGAATTCACGCACGTACGGGGTTTGCAGCCGCGCCATGACGTTCCAGTCGATGTGGCGAACGTCGTCGTTAAACTGGTACTCGCGCAGATCGGCGAGGTCGAGGCCGAAAGCGCGGAACAGTGTGCGATAGTCCCCCTGCAGCAGGCCGTCGAGGCGGCGGATTACCGTCCACTCGAGGCGCCGCAGTATGCTTTCGGGATCGAAACGCCGCGCCGCCGGATCGCCCGAAGGCGTCCCCGCAAGGACGAGGCGCACATGCCCCTCAGGAGCGTGCCGCGATTCGGACATGCGACTCGAGCGGCTTCTCGGGGGCCGGGATCGCCTCCAGGATACGCGTCACGAGCTCATCCGCGGTACGCGAGTCGGACAACGCCTCGTACGAGAGCACGAGGCGATGGCGCAGCACATCGGGCACGAGGTCGGTGATGTCCTCGGGCAGCACGTAGTCGCGGTCCCGCAGAAACGCCAGCGACCGCGCGGCCTCGATGAGATGGATGGTAGCGCGCGGGCTCGCGCCGTAGGTGATGTAGCGCCCGAGGTCGGCAACGCCGTAGCGGTCCGGGTAGCGCGTCGCCGCGACGAGCTTTACGGCGTGCTGCACGAGCGCCGGGTCGACGTAGACCTTGCGGCACTCGCTCTGCAGTGCGCTCAATTGCTCCGTCGTGGCCACGGCGGACACTTCGGCCGCAGGCCCGGTGACGCGCTCGACGATGACGAATTCCTCCTGCTCGGTCGGATAGCCGACGAGCACCTTCATCATGAAGCGATCGACCTGCGCCTCGGGCAGAGGATAGGTGCCCTCGGTCTCGATCGGATTCTGGGTCGCCATCACGAGGAACGGCTCGGGAACCTTGTGCGTCTCCCCGGCGATCGTGACCTGGCGCTCCTGCATCACCTCGAGCAGAGCGCTCTGCACCTTGGCGGGCGCGCGGTTGATCTCGTCCGCGAGCAGCAGGTTGGTGAACACCGGCCCCAGCAGGGTGCTGAAATCGCCCGACTTCTGGTTGTACATGCGCGTGCCGACCAGGTCCGCGGGAAGCAGGTCCGGCGTGAACTGTATGCGCTTGAACGATCCCCGGATGGTCCGCGCGAGAGTCTTGACCGTGAGCGTTTTCGCGAGACCCGGCACGCCCTCCACGAGCAGGTGCCCCTGGGCGAGAATCGCGACCAGCACGCGCTCCAGAAAATGGTCCTGTCCGACCACCACGCGCTTCACTTCGTACAGCACCCGTTGCATCAACGAGGCGATCTCGCTGCGTCCTGCCGTCTTGTCGTCCATGGATTTACGCTTCCTTGTGCCGAACGCGATCAGAAGGGAGGGATGCCCACGGCGTTTCCCGCGGCCTCTATGGTCACCGCGAATCCGATCCCGACGAAAGTGCGGGCTTCCGTCGGGTTCAGTATCGCCGTGACGATACCGATCACCTCGCCATCCATCGTGACGAGGGGCCCGCCGGAGCTGCCAGGATTGGCCGCCGCGTCGAATTGTATGAGCCTGGTGAGCACCCGGTGCCCTTCGGGCGAGCGGAACTCGCGGTTCAGGCCGGAGATCACGCCCGCCGACACCGAAGGGCCGATCCCGAAGGGGAAGCCGACCGCGACCACCTCGTCGCCCGGCTGCAGTTTCTGCGTGGAACCCAGCGTTGCCGGGGTCAGATCATCCGGTATCTTCTTTGCTTTCACTACGGCCAGATCGGTCGCGGGCTTCATCCCGACCAGCTCCGCATCGGATTCCAGGCCGTCGGAGAAGGTGACGGTCACCCGTTTCGCGCCCGCGACTACGTGCAGGTTCGTGAGGATTACGCCATCGTCGAGGATAACCACACCGGAGCCTACGCCGTGCTCTTTTTCGCCCCCGTTGCCGTCGTCGGCATAGCCGCGCACGCGCACTACCGATTGCCGGACCGACTCGGCCGCCCTGGCCGCCCGCGACGGCAGGGTCTTGTTCTCGAGCGTGTGCAGAACCGCCGCGTCGATGTCGTCCTGGGTGTATTCGCGCGGCGCTCGGTGCATTGCGCCGTAGATCAGCACGAGCACTACCGCGAAGAGTCCTCCTCCGGCAAAGGCCATCCAGCGAACGTGACGCACGAGGAAGGCGCGTGCGCGTGAGCCACGGGTGGGCAGGGCGGGGGAGGCGGGTCCGGCCGGAACTCCCCGGCGGGCGGTGTCACCCGGAGGGGGGTTCTGACCGCGCGGTCGGCTCGCCCTGCTGTAGATCGCTGCTCTCTTCATGGCCATCCAACTGGCAACGCCTGCCTGTAACCCAGACGGTAACACGATCGCAGGACCGTGATATATCGTTGCTTGCGATGCGGAATTCGGCGAGGGGTTATGCTCCCGATTGGGGCATGGCGCACGGTAACCACGCGTGAGCGATGGTAATACAATAAAGGAATAGTCACCGTCGGGTTCCTGAATCCGGGTGGCTGTCGCTAACCTGCTGCGACCGCCACCCGGAAGGAGAATTGATGCGGTTCTTGTGGCCTGAGCTGCTCTGGATGTTGCTCGCCGTGCCTGCGATCATTGCCGCGTACATCTATGCGCTCCGGCGAAAAAAAGCCGCCGTCCGCTATACCAGTTTGCTGCTCGTGAGGGATGCCATCGGACCCGGCCAGCGGGTCCGCCGCCACGTGCCGCCGGCCTTCTTTCTGCTCGCGATGGTCGTGGCGATCGTGGCGGTCGCGCGGCCGACCACGGTCTTCATCCTGCCATCGCAGCATCAGACTATCGTCCTTGCAATGGATGTCTCGCGCAGCATGCGCGCGACGGACGTGGAACCCACCCGCATCAGCGCCGCGCAAACCGCGGCGAAATCGTTCATCGAGGAGCTGCCTAAGGGCGTGCGCGTCGGTATCGTAACTTTCGCGGGAACGGCGTCCGTCGTTCAGACCCCTACCGAGGACCGCGAGGACCTGCTGGCGGCCATCGATCGCTTCCAGCTGCAGCGCGCCACGGCCACCGGCAGCGGGCTCATCGTGTCGCTGGCATTGCTGTTGCCGGAAGCCGGTATCGACCTGGAATCGATGGTGTTCGACAACGCATTCTCGCGGATGGGCGGACGCGCCGCTCCGATCGATCGTGCCCGCAGGGAGAATGCCGAGAAGACGAAGGACTTTACACCGGTCGCGCCAGGCTCCTACACGTCGGGGGCGATCATCCTGCTGAGCGACGGCCGGCGCACCACCGGCCCGGATCCCGTCCAGGCGGCGAAGATGGCGGCCGACCGCGGGGTGCGGGTATATACCGTCGGCTTCGGCACGCGCGAAGGCGGCGCAATCAGCTTCGACGGCTGGTCGGCCTACGTGACTCTGGATGAAGAGGCGCTGAGAGCGATCGCGCACATTACCGGCGGAGAGTATTTCCACGCAGGCACCGCCGCCGACCTGCGTACGGTCTATCAAAAGCTCAATTCGAAATTCGCGATGGAGAAGAAGGAAACCGAAGTGAGCGCGCTCTTCAGCGCCGCGGCGGCGCTGATCGCGATTTGCGCGGTGCTGCTGTCGCTCATGTGGTTTCACCGGACGAGCTGACGCAAGGCAG
>CAZQJF010000300.1:0-4766 GCA_964593735.1 uncultured Streptomycetaceae bacterium
CTCGGATTGCAAGCATGAAAAGCCGTGTAAACGTCAGCCCTAACCCTCCCCCATCAAAGGGGGAGGGAATCTATTTTGTGACACAGTGCAACTAGAGGTCATTTCACAAATGCCCGTTCCCCCTCCGTTCGTGCTGAGCGTAGGCTTTGCCGGAGTCGAAGCATGAACGGAGGGTACGCTCAGGATAAACTGCGCCCGTTTATCCTTCGACTCCGTCGTGCCTTCTACGCTCAGGACGAACGGCCGGAGTCGAAGGACGAACAACAGTCATTTATGAAATCGCTTCTCGCTATGGGTTGCTCGGCGATTGCGCGCACTATCCGTGTTTATCTGTGTGTATCTGTGGCTGCCTTATGCGCTTCGGTCTTGATTGGGTGTGCTGGACCTGACGCGGAGCGCACGAGCGGAGGCGATGCGAGTGCCGGGCGCGGCGCCATCGAGCGCTACCAGTGCGGCGTCTGTCACCTCATCCCCGGCGTCGCGGATGCGCGCGGTCTCGTCGGCCCGCCGCTGACGGCGTACGCGCGGCGCGTCTACATCGCCGGCAAGTTGCCGCAGGACCCGGTGTTGCTCGCGCGCTGGATCCAGGACGCTCCGTCGCTCGCCCCGGGCACCGCCATGCCGAACGTCGGTGTGACGGATAACGACGCGCGCGATATCGTCGCCTACCTGTACCGGCTTCGTTGACCGTGCTCGCCGCTTTCAAACCGGGGGAGCGGCTGCAGTCCGTGCTGGATCCCGCGAGCGGTCCCGCCGGGCTGATACACGAGCTGGGTCTCGTGCTCTACATCGGCGCCGCGGCGATCCTGCTGCTGGTGCTGGCGCTCGCTCTCTACGGCGCGTTCTCGCGCCCGCGGGAGATATCCGCGAAAGCGTGGGTGATAGGCGGCGGCGTGATTTTCCCGACCGTAGTGCTGGGCGTGCTGATCATTCATGCCCTCCACGTCGGCAACGCGCTGTCGGTGGGGCCGGCGAGCGCTGCGGAAATCGAAGTAACCGGCAAGATGTGGTGGTGGGAAGTGCGCTACCGCGTGGGTGGACGTGACGGCGCGGTGCTCGCCAACGAGTTGTACATCCCCGTCGGGCGGCCGGTCGAGCTGGCGCTGCGTTCGGACAACGTGATTCACAGTTTCTGGGTCCCGGCGCTGGCCGGCAAAGTGGACATGATTCCGGGCCGGACCAACCGGCTCGTCATTGAAGCGCGCGCCCCTGGCGTGTTTCGCGGGCAGTGCGCCGAGTACTGCGGGATGCAGCACGCGTGGATGGCGTTCTACGTGGTTGCCGTTCCGGAAGCGGCCTATCGGCAATGGCTCGCGGACCAGGCGGCGCCGGCAAGGGAACCTGCCGATGCGCTGCTGCGGCGCGGACGCGATGCTTTCCTGCGCGAGGGCTGCGGCGCGTGCCACACCGTGCGCGGGACGCCCGCAAACGGAACGCCCGGCCCCGACCTCACTCACGTCGGCAGCCGCCTGTCGCTCGCCGCGGGCCGGCTCGATAACCACGCCGGGACGCTCGCCGGCTGGATAGCCGACAGCCAGGGCATCAAGCCCGGCAACCTCATGCCCTCGATGAACGTGTTCTCGGGCGAGGACCTGCGGGCGGTGGCGGCATACCTGGAGAGCCTCAAGTGAATCTCCCCAATTCCCTGCCGCGGCCTGCCGGAGAGCTCGAAGCCCTCAAGCGCGCGTGGGAGCGGCCGAAGGGCTGGCGTTTCCCCGCCGCCGTGAACAACACTTACATCGGCCTGCTCTACGTCGGCGCCGCACTGCTGTTCCTGGTGCTGGGTGGAATCCTGGCGCTACTCATGCGCAGCCAGCTCGCCGTGCCGAACAACGACCTGGTGGCCCATCAGACCTACAACCAGCTCTTTACCATGCACGGCACGGTCATGATGTTTCTCTTCGCGGTGCCGGTGATCGAGGCGATGGCGGTCTATCTCCTGCCCGGCATGCTGGGCGCGCGCGATCTTCCGTTCCCGCGCCTGGGCGCGTACGCGTTCTGGGCGTACCTGATCGGCGGGCTGATCTTTTTCGGCACGCTCTTCTTCGGCGTCGCGCCCGACGGCGGCTGGTTCATGTATCCGCCGCTCACCAGCTACGAATATTCCCCGTCGAGCGGCGCGGACTGGTGGCTGCTCGGCATCGGTTTCATCGAAATCTCCGCGATCGCGGGCGCGATCGAGCTCATCGTGGGCATACTGCGCACGCGCGCGCCCGGCATGTCGCTCGACCGAATGCCGATATACGCGTGGGCGATGCTGGTCGTGGGGGCGATGATCGTTTTCGGATTCCCCCCGGTGATCCTCGGCACGCTGCTGCTCGAGCTGGAGCGCGCGTTTCACTGGCCGTTCTTCATCGCGGAGAAAGGCGGCGACCCGGTGTTGTGGCAGCACCTGTTCTGGCTCTTCGGGCACCCGGAGGTCTACATCATCTTCCTGCCGGCCGCCGGCATGGTGTCCATGATCGTTGCGGCGATGACGCGCACGCCGCTCGTGGGCTATCGCTGGGTGGTGATGGCGCTGCTGGGAGTCGGCGTGCTGAGCTTCGGCCTGTGGGCGCACCACATGTTCACGACCGGAATGCCCCACATGTCCGCCAGCCTGTTTTCCGCGGCGAGCATGGCGGTCGCGATCCCGACCGGGATACAGATCTTCGCCTGGATCGCGACGCTCTGGCGCGGCCAGGTGCGATTCAGCGTGCCGACGTGGTTCCTGCTCGGGTTCCTGGCGACGTTCGTGCTCGGCGGCCTGACCGGCGTGATGCTGGCGGTGGTGCCCTTCGACTGGCAGGCGCACGACACCTATTTCGTCGTCGCGCATCTCCATTACGTGCTGATCGGCGGCATGGTGTTTCCGCTGTTCGCCGGGCTTTACTACTGGGCGCCGCTGGTCGGTGGCAAGCCCCTGTCCGAGCGGCTCGGGCGCTGGGCTTGCGGCCTCATGTTCGCCGGCCTCAACATCGCGTTCCTGCCGATGCACCTCACGGGCCTCCTGGGAATGCCGCGCCGGGTGCACACCTACGCGGCGGGACTGGGCTGGGACGGCTTGAATCTCGTTTCCACGATCGGCGCGTTCGTGCTTGCGGCCGGCATTTTCATCGTGCTGGTGGATCTCGCTTTGCACCTGCGCGTTGCCGGCAAGGTCGACGCGAACGTGTGGGGCGCGAGCACGCTCGAATGGCTGCCCACGGACGACTACGGCGTGCGCAGCATTCCCCATATACGCAGCCGCGAGCCCTTGTGGGACCAGCCGCAGCTCGCGCAGGAAGTGGATAGCGGCCAGCACTACTTGCCGGGAACAGCGACCGGCGGGCGCGAAACCATCGTCACCAGTCCGATCGACGCCCGGCCCCAGTACATTCTCGTACTTCCGGGTTGGAGCTTTCTGCCGCTGATCGCGGGCGCGGGAACGGCGGCATTTTTTCTGTTCCTGACGGTGAAGATGATGGCGCCCGCCTGCATCGGCGGCGCGATCGCGCTGGTGGCCATGTTCCGCTGGCTGTGGGAGACCGATCGCGGAGTGACGCATCCGCCGGTCGATATCGGCGGCGGGATAAGTCTGCCCGTTTACGCGTCGGGGCGCATATCGCATTCGTGGTGGGCGGTGGTCGTGCTGATCCTCGTCGACGCGACGGTGTACGGCTCGCTGGTCTTCTCGTACTTCTACCTCTGGACCGTGGCGCAGGGACCGTGGCCGCCGGCCGGCACGGAATTGCCCGCCATGGTCTGGCCGTCACTCGCGGCGGCGGCGTGGATTGCGGCGAGCGGTCTGTTCGTATGGGCGCGCCGGGCACTCGAATCGGCGGCGCGCGGGCAGGCCGGGTTCCGGGCGGCGCTGGTTGGCGCGGGAGCGCTGGCGTTCGCCGCGTTCGGCATCGACTTGCATGCCGTTTGGAATTCGGGTCTGCGGCCCGATGCGCACGCCTACGGCGCCGTGGTGTACGCGATCGCGGCCTGGCAGGGGTTGCATGTGGCCGCGCTGTTCGTCATGACGGGCTACACGCTGGCGCGCTCGTGGAGCGGCCTGCTGAGTCGCACGAGGCGAGTGACGTTCGACAACACGCGGCTGCTCTGGCACTACATGGTATGGCAGGGCCTGGCGGGCGTACTGCTCGTTCACGCGGTTCCGCGCTGGCTGGCTTGATGATCGTCTCTCCCTCACCCCCTGACCTGGCCCCTCGCTGCTTCGCGGCTCTCCCCGAAGGAGAGGGGAGGTATCAGGTGCATTTGCGCTTCGCGCAAGTGCACATCATGTGATGGAGCTCAGGTTTTCGAGAACCGCGCTATCGGTGGCCGCCGGTCTCCTGATCTGGGCGGCGGACTTCCTGTTCATCTACGTGTTCGCGGCGCTCGCCTGCGCGCGCGGGTTTTCTCAAACGACGCTGCTCGGATTGGGTATCGTGCCGCTCGCGAGCACCGTCGCGACACTGCTCGCCGGGGCTGCCAGCGTTGCCGTGATCGCTGCCGGGTCGCGACGGGCGGCCGCTGCGAGGGCATACGCCGGGGATCAAGCGACCGCGCTGGTATTTCTGGGTCGCCTGGCGACGATCGTCGCGATGCTCGCCCTCATCGCCGTCGCGTTCGTCGGTCTGCCCGGGGTGCTAGTGCGAGGGGTCTGCTAATTGAAGTTGCGAGTTTGAAGTTTGAGGTTGGAGGTTTGAAACTTCAAACCGACAGGACCCATCCCGCAGAACCCATCCGGGAACTATAACTTCAACCTTGAACCTTGAACCTTGAACCTTGAACCTTGAACCTTGAACCTTGAACCT
>CAZQJF010000301.1:0-1379 GCA_964593735.1 uncultured Streptomycetaceae bacterium
GTCCCTGTGCAAGTATGTCATGCCGTTCCCCGGCGCGCGATGAATTCGAGGGCTGCCCGCGCGCACCGTTCAGCGTCGGTCGTCGCCACGTGGTAGGAATTTCCCGGGACCACCAGCAGCTCGGAATCTCGGATCGTGCTCTGCCATGCGCGTGTTTCCGCCACGGTGGCAAGCCCGCTGTCCTCGGTCGTGATGACCAGGGTCGGACAGGCGATTTTCGGCACGTCTTCGCGGATGTCGGCGCACGCTATCGTCGCGAGGAAGCCGAGCTGGGTCGAGAGGGCGGTACGGCCCATGAACCTGGTCCACCATTCGACGCCTTCCGCCGGGAAAGTGCTGCCCAGCCGGCCCGCCATGTTCTGGCGCGCCCAGTTCTCGACGCCGTTCTTCTCGAGCTCCGCAGCGAGTGCGGGCACGCGCTCTTTCACTCCCGCGCGCAGCGGCGTCGGCGTGCCGGCCACGGTGAGCGTGCGCGTTCGGCGGGGCTGGCGCGCAGCGAAAGCGCGCGCGATGGTGCCGCCGATTTTCGCGCCGATGAGATGGAAGCGCTCGACCTCGAGCGCGTCCATGAGGCGCAGGAAGTCGCCGATGATGACATCGAGCGTCCACGGGAAATCCCGCGGCATGGGCGTGGACGCGCCGAAACCGCGCATGTCCGGCCGCACCACGCGGTAGTGACGGGCCAGGGTCGGCACCCATCCGTACCACGAAGCGCTGCTCTCGGCGTTGCCGTGCAGCATGAGTATCGTGTCCGGCTTGCGCCACGGATCGGTGTAGTCATCCACGATGTAGTGCATTTCGAGGTCGGGCGGTATGCGCAGAGTCGGCATCGGGTTTCCTTCCTTGGAGACCTATACTGATGCGAGGGGTATGAGGGCAGTATGACTCATACCCGTCAGGTGTTCCTGGATGCGGTCATTGTAGCTTGCCTATTGTGTGGCTTTCGCCTGCGGGCGGTTTTGCGTCAGGAGTGTGTCGGGACAAAGTCCGACACACTCCCAGGCGGACTGACGGGCGGTTGTACGAGCAACGGGCTTGGCGCCAGCGGCGCCAAGCCCGTCTTACTGCCAGGCGTTCTCGTTAGTGCGAGAACGTGTTACCGGATCGCGGACGAATCCGCGAGGGAAAGCTCGGCGCTTCCGGCCTGCGCCACTTCTTCGGACGAGGGCCGGTCGGATTCGACGCGCGCCGCCACGGGCTGCCGGGGTTGCAAGATGGCCAAGCGTTGCTGCTCACCGCGGTCGAAGTAGGCAACTACCGCCGGTAACGGGTGCCGGTCTTCGACGGAGCCGCCGCTCGGAAACACGTCGCCACGCGCGATCAGATGGCTCCGATCCTGTTCTATGCGATCGAAGTACGCGACCTGGGCAGGCAGCAAC
>CAZQJF010000301.1:1479-4766 GCA_964593735.1 uncultured Streptomycetaceae bacterium
GCCGCCGGCGCGGCAAACAACAATGAGATAACTACTGCAATCCGAGTCTTGGTCATACTGAACTCCTGTCTGGTTGTTGATTGTGATGAGCGGACATGCAGCTCCACACACGGTTGATAAAGCGACTTTCATGCCATTCAAAAAGGTCCTTATATTCAAGCCCTAACGCCACCGGCCGCGACGCGCCCTGTCGTTGAAATACGACACCGGCCGAGGCCGCGTGTTTTAATTGGCTGATTACTAAGATATTTTTATGTCGTTGTGCCGCGACAGCGCTTTACCCGGTGCGCGGACAGGTTCCTGCAGACTTCCGTCCCGGATCGATGGGTTGCAGATGGGCGGGCCCGTTTCCCGGCGCGGATTCAGCCTGGTTTACACTGGGCGTTTTGCCGCGGCACGCCGCCGGTTTTCTATCACAGGGGGAGCGCATGAAAATCAAATCGATCAAAGCCACGCTGCACCGCTTCGAAGTGAAGGTGCCGCTCTTGAAGAAGCCCGTACACCGCCAGGCGGTGATCTGCGAAGTCGAGACCGCTACCGGCATCAGCGGGATCGGGCTGACCGGCGGGGGTTTCCTGCCGCAAGCGGCGTGCACGGCGCTCAACAAGGAGTTCCTGCCCGTGGTGAAGGACATGGATGTGCGCGACACGGAGGCCATCCATGAAAAAGTGTGGTGGAAGCTGAACCAGCGCAGCATGACCGGCGTGGTCACTAATGCCCTGTCTGCCATCGATATAGCGATGTGGGACATCCACGGCAAACACACGGGACGAACCATCGCCCAGTTGCTGGGTGGCGCGCGCGATTGGGCGCCGACCTACATCACGTTCGGCTTTCCGGAATACGATCTCGATCAGCTGGTGGAGGCCGCGAAGCTGCAACTGAAGAAGGGCCATCGGCGGCTGAAGATGGTGGTCGGCGTGGACAAGGGCGGCTGGCAGGAAGACGCGCGCCGCGTGCGCAAGGTGCGCGAGACCATCGGCCCCGACGTCGAACTCATGATGGACGCCAACTACAAGTTCAACCCGGTGGACGCACGGCAGTTGTGCCGCGCGATCGCGGATTGCAACCTGACCTGGTTCGAGGAGCCCGTCTACCAGAACGATACGCGCGCCATGGCCGATCTGCGCCACCACATCAACATTCCCATTTCGGCCGGCCAGAACGAGGGGCACCGCTGGCGCCTGCGCGAGCTCGTCCTGCACCAGGCGGTGGACATCCTGCAGCCGAACGTCTGCTATTGCGGCGGCTATACCGAAGCGCAGAAGGCCGGGCATCTCGCGCAGGCGTTCAACCTGCCGATCGCCAACGGCGGCGGCTGGCCGCTGTTCAACATGCACACGATGGCGGGGCTGATGAACGGCTGGCGCGTCGAATTCCACCTCGACATGCAGGCGGTGGGCGAGCAGATATTCATCGACCCGCCCGGCCCGGAGAACAACATGGTGAAGATACCGAAAGGACCCGGGCTCGGCCTCAAGACCAACCGCGCGCAGTTGAAGGACACCGCCGTCAAAGGCTGAGCCGGTTCCCGGCGGTATCCTTGCCTGCAGCGCCCGCGCCGCGAGCCACCGCCGCGCGCGGCGGGCAGTCAACGCCTTGGATCGCCATGCGTTAGAAACTCAGGATCGGGCTGGCGCCGACTGCGAACCACTGCGATGAAACACTGTCCGACAATCCGGTATCATGCCTGCCACCTGCCCCGGCCTGCCGCTGATGCCTGACCCGGCACCCGGCAGAATCATTTCTCGAACATACGGAGAACACCATGAATGCAGCGTCAAGTGCGCCCCGGGCTTTTCTCGCCCTGTGCGCGTTCCTTCTGGTCAACGGCGCCCAGGCGCAGCCGGCGGCGACCGAATACAAACCCAGTGTCGGGCAGGAAGGCAAGGACGTGGTCTGGGTGCCCACCCCGGATACCCTCGTGGAGAAGATGCTCGAGATCGCCAGGGTGACGCCCAAGGACTACCTGATGGACCTCGGCTCGGGCGACGGGCGCACCGTGATAGCGGCAGCGAAGAAAGGCGTGCGGGCGCTGGGTATCGAGTACAACCCCGACATGGTCGAGCTGTCCAAACGCGCTGCCGAGAGGGAGGGTGTCACGGACAAGGCGCAGTTCATGAAGGCGGACTTGTTCGAAACCGATTTTTCCAAGGCCACGGTCATCACCATGTTCCTGCTCCCGGACATCAACCTCAAGCTGCGGCCGAAGATCCTCGGCCTGAAGCCGGGAACGCGCATCGTGTCGAACTCGTTCACGATGGGCGACTGGAAAGCGGATCAGACGGTAACCGTCAAGGAAAACTGCACCAGTTACTGCACTGCCCTGCTCTGGATCGTCCCGGCGAAGGTGGATGGCAGCTGGCAGCTCAAGGACGGCGAGCTCAGGATCAAACAGGAATACCAGGTGGTCTCCGGCTCGCTGGTTTCGGGCGGCGTCGAGCAGCCGGTCAAAGGCAAGTTGAACGGCGAGCAGATCACGTTCAGGGCCGGCAAGACCGAGTACACCGGGCGCGTGAGCGGCAGCACGATCGAAGGCAGCGCCAGGAGCGGCGGCACCAACGGCAGCTTCAGCGCCACCAAATCCAAGTAGCGAGATAAGGGTGAAAGAGATCGCGCGTCGAGGGGCGGAGCAGATCGGCGCAACGCGTATAGGAGGAGTCATGATGCGTTTCGTTTCCCTGCGGGTGGCGATCGCGCTGGCCGGGGCTTTCCTGTTGTTCCCCGCCGCGGCGCAGAAAACCGACTGGCCGACCAGGCCCGTGCGCTTCATCGTTCCGTTCCCGCCCGGCGGCACGGTGGATCCGCTGGCGCGTCTGGCCGGAGCCAGGCTCTCCGCCGCGCTGGGCTATCAGTTCATCGTGGACAACCGGCCCGGCGCTTCGGGTTCGCTCGGCGCGGGCATGGCCGCCAAGGCGACGCCGGACGGCTACACGTTCCTTTTCGTGTTCGATACGCACGCCGTCAATCCCTCGCTGATCCCCAAACTCCCCTTCGACACGGTGAAAGACCTCGCACCGGTGATGCTGGTCAGCACTGCGCCGAATGCCATCGTCACGAATCCCGCCAAGCCGTACAAGAGCTTCGGCGACGTAGTGAAGGCGGCCAAAGGCAAGCCGGACACGGTGACCTACGGCTCGATCGGCAGCGGCAGCCTGGGGCACCTCATGGTGACGCTGTTGCAGCAGGCGGGCGGCTTCAAGCTCGTGCACATACCCTACAAAGGCGGCGGACCGATGTCGGCCGAAGTCCTGGGCGGCCAGGTCGAGCTCGCCATCGGCACCGTA
>CAZQJF010000302.1:0-4762 GCA_964593735.1 uncultured Streptomycetaceae bacterium
CTCGTCCGCGCCGCCTTCTACAAGTGGAGCGACCTGGGCCTGTTCAAGTCGCGCGTGCTCGTGCTCGGGACCGGTTCCAGGGTCATGAAGCTCGTGGAGTTCGCGCATAGCAATCCCAACCATACCGTCATCGGATATGTTTCGCCGCAATCGGCGAAACACTACATACCTTCGCAGCACGTGCTGCCCATGGCGCCCGGCGCTACGCTCTGGTCGGTGGTCGAAAGATACGGAATCGATCAGATTGTTCTGGCGATACGAGAGCGCCGCGGCGGCGGGTTCCCGGTGCAGGAATTGCTGGAATGCCGTTTGAGAGGCATCAAGATCGTGGAATTGCCCACGTTCTTCGAACGCGAGTACCGGCAGGTTCTGCTCGAGTCGATTACGCCGAGCTGGATGGTCCTGGGGGACGGATTCAACCAGGGCCTGGTCAGGAACACCGTGAAGCGGCTGTTCGACCTGATCGCGAGCGGCGCGCTGCTCGTGCTCACCCTGCCCATCATGCTGGTCGCGGCGATCTGCATCTATGCCGAAAGCGGCGGGCCCGTGCTCTATCGGCAGGAGCGGGTCGGTCAGGGCGGACGGGTATTCACACTTTTCAAGCTGCGCAGCATGAGAAACGACGCGGAGCGCGACGGGACTCCGCATTGGGCGGTGGCCAACGACTGCCGGACCACCTGGGTCGGAAAAATCATGCGCAAGCTCCGCATCGACGAGCTGCCGCAGATCATCAACGTGTTCAACGGGGACATGAGCTTCGTCGGCCCGCGGCCGGAGCGACCCTATTTCGTCGACCAGCTGGATAAACAGATACCGTACTACGCGCTTCGCCACAGCGTGAAACCGGGGATCACCGGCTGGGCGCAGGTTCGGCACCCTTACGGGGCCTCGGTTGACGACGCGATCGAAAAACTTCAGTATGATCTCTATTACGTGAAAAACCACTGCTTGTTCCTGGACCTCACGGTACTGGTCGCCACCGTGGAAGTGGTGTTGTGGGGCAAGGGAGCCAGATAAGATGTATTTCGAATCCCATTCGTGCCGTTTGCCTGCGGGCGGTTTTGCGTAAGGAACGTGTCGGAAGGCCGACACATTCCTAACCGATGGCAATACCTGTCGGGACTATAAGTTACGCCGCTGCTGCAGCGGCGTTTCTTTTTTTGTCCGTGCTATTGGTGGCGAGTTGGCGCGGGCGCCTGCAGGGCATGCTGCTCGCAGCGGCCAGCGTGACGATGGCGCTGTGGGCGGGTGTCGTCGCGTATCTGGCCAGCCGGCCGGGCACATCGCAACTTGCCGGGGACCTGCTGGAGGTCGTGCGCACCTTCGTCTGGCTCGCGTTCCTGATCGTGCTGCTTGGATACTCACGCAAGGGTGTGGGAACGTTGCGGCTCATCGCAACCGGCCTCGCCGTGTTCAGCGGGATCGTCTTTCTGGGGATGCTTTATTCCGGAGGGGTATCGCCCACGCGGCTGGATACGCCCGGCATACTGGGCCGCCTCGTGCTGGCGGTGGCCGGCATGATGCTGGTCGAGCAGCTCTATCGCAACGTCAGCCCGCAGCAGCGGTGGAGCATCAAGTTCCTGTGCCTGGGGCTCGGCGGGATCTTCGTATGCGACTTTTATCTGTACTCGGACGCGCTGCTGTTCCGGCGTGTAAACGCGGACATCTGGACCGCGCGCGGCGTCGTCGATGCCCTGGTCGTACCGCTGCTCGCCGTGGCAACGGCCCGCAATCCCACTTGGTCGCTCGACGTCTCCGTCTCGCGCCGCATTGTGTTTCACTCCACCGCGATGCTCGGCGCCGCCGGGTACCTGATGGTGATGGCCGCGGCCGGGTACTACATCCGGTTCTTCGGCGGCAACTGGGGCGCGCTGCTGCAGGTCACGTTCATGTTCGGCGCCGCGCTCCTGCTCTGCGTAATCCTGTTTTCCGGGACGTTGCGCGCCCGCCTCAGGGTTTTCGTCAGCAAGAACTTCTTCAGCTACCACTACGACTACCGCGACGAATGGCTCCGCTTCACCCGCACCCTGTCGGAGGGAGAACCAGGAATCCAGTTGCGCGAGCGCTCCATACAGGCAATCGCCGAGCTGGTGGACAGCCCGGGCGGGGCGCTGTGGCTGGCCCAGGATGACGGAAACTTCGAGCAGACCGCGCGCTGGAACATGCCCGCCGGCCAGGGCAGCGCGCAGGCTGACAGCCCGCTCATCCAGTTCCTGGAACGGCGCCAGTGGGTGGTCGATCTCGAAGCGCGCGAGGTGCACCCGGAATCCTACGAGGGTCTGGAAATACCCGATTGGCTGCGCTCGTTGCCGCTTGCGTGGCTGGTGGTGCCGCTGATACTCCACGAGCGGCTGCTCGGATTCGTGGTCCTCGCCCGTTCGAAGGGTAAGCTGACCCTGAACTGGGAGGTGAGCGATCTTCTGAAGACCGCGGGCCGGCAGGCGGCGAGCTACCTCGCCCAGATCGAAGCGGCCAGTGCGCTGCTCGTGGCACGCCAGTTCGAGTCCTTCAACCGCATGTCCGCGTTCGTCGTGCACGACCTCAAGAACCTGATCGCCCAGCTCTCGCTGCTGCTCTCGAATGCCGACCGGCACAAGCACAACCCCGCCTTCCAGGAAGACATGCTCGGGACCATTTTCCATTCGGTCGAAAAGATGAAGCGGCTGCTGGTACAGTTGCGCGGCAACTATACGCTGGAGGCCCCGGCGCCGGTGCCGCTGGAGGACATGTTGGAGCAGGTGGTGGCCGCGAAATCCGGCGCCAGTCCCGCTCCGCGCTTCGACCCCGGCGGCGCCACTGCGTTGGTTAGCGTGGTGGCGCACCGGGCGCGTCTCGAACGCGTGATCGGGCACCTCATCCAGAACGCGATCGACGCGACACCGGCGGAGGGTAGTGTCATAGTCCAGCTCATGAAGCACAATGGCGCGGCGATGATCGAGATAGCGGATACCGGGTGCGGGATGAGCGAGCAATTCGTGCGCTATCGCCTGTTCAGGCCTTTTGAGTCGACCAAATCCACCGGCATGGGGATAGGAACCTACGAGGCGCGGCAATACGTGCGGGAGCTCGGCGGGCGGATCGAGGTCGAAAGCCGGGAGTCGCGCGGCACCGTTTTCCGTGTCACGCTGCCGCTCTACGTGCCCGGGCGGATGGGCGAGCGCAGCGTTGCGGTGGAGAGCATCGAGTGAGTAACAAGGTCGAGAAGAAAGTTCTGCTGATCGTCGAGGACGATCCGGGCCTGCAAAAGCAAATGCGCTGGAGCTTCGACGCCAACGAGACGCTGGTGGCGGGGGACCGCGAAAGCGCGCTCGCCCAGCTGCGGCGGCACGAGCCGCCGGTAGTTACGCTGGATCTGGGGTTGCCGCCCGACGCGGACGGAGCCTCCGAGGGTCTTGCCACCCTGGAGCAGATGCTGGCGCTCGCACCCGATACCAAGGTGATCGTGGTGACGGGCAACCAGGACCGCATCAACGCCGTGAAAGCAGTCGGCATGGGCGCCTACGATTTCTATCAAAAACCGTTCGAGCCGGAGCTGCTGGGGCTCGTGGTGGAGCGGGCATTCCGGTTCCACGCCCTGCAGCAGGAGAACCGGAGACTGCAGGATACACAGGACGCCCCGACGAAGGGCATACTCACGCGGGACCCCGGCATGCTCAAGGTGTGCCGCAGCGTGGAGAAGGTGGCGCCCACGGACGCTACGGTGCTGTTGATCGGGGAGTCCGGGACCGGTAAGGAGCTGCTGGCGAAGGCCCTTCACCAGTTGAGCCCACGCTCGGTCAAGCGCTTCGTGGCGATCAACTGCGCGGCCATACCCGAGAACCTGCTGGAGTCGGAGCTTTTTGGTTACGAGAAGGGGGCCTTCACCGGCGCCAACAAGCAGACACGCGGCAAGATCGAGTTCGCCGACGGCGGCACGTTCTTCCTCGACGAAGTCGGGGATCTCTCGCTGCCGTTACAGGCGAAGCTCCTGCGCTTCCTCCAGGAGCGGGTGCTCGAGCGCGTGGGTGGGCGCGAGGAGATCGCGGTGGACGTGCGCATCGTGTGCGCGACCCATCAGAATTTGAAAAAGCTGATCGAGGAAGGGCGCTTCAGGGAGGACCTCTACTACCGGCTGAGCGAGATCGTGCTCAACATTCCGCCACTGCGCGAACGGCATGGGGATGCGGCGCTGCTCGCGCACGCGTTCGTGCACAAGTTCAGCCGCGACGAGGGGCGCACGCAGTTGCGGTTCCAGCAGGACGCTCTCGATGCCATCGAGACCTATTCCTGGCCGGGCAACGTCAGGGAGATGGAAAACTTCGTCAAGCGGGCGGTCATCATGGCCGAGGGCTCGCAGATCACCCCCGTTGATCTCGGCTTGCGGCCGGCCGACGGAGAATTGGAGCCGGTAAACCTGCGCCAGGTGCGCGACGAGGCCGAGCGCAGGGCGATCAACAAGGTGTTGAGCAGGGTGGACGGCAACATCGCCGATGCGGCGCATCTGCTCGGCGTAAGCCGCCCCACCTTGTACGATCTCATCAGCCGGCACGGCCTGAAGCAGCCGGCGTCGCTCAAGGCGGATGAGGAGTAGAAATGAAAAAAGGCACGGCGCAAGCCGTGCCTTTCGGTTCAGTGGGATTTGATTCTTAAGCGCGCGCCGGGCGACGCCTGGCCGCTACGAGTCCCGCAAGGCCGAGGCCGAGCAGGGCCAGCGTGCCGGGCAGCGGCGTCTGCGTGACCGTGGTCCCGAAGGCCTTCAAATACTCCGGCTTGAAGGCGTCCT
>CAZQJF010000303.1:0-4740 GCA_964593735.1 uncultured Streptomycetaceae bacterium
AGATCGCCCTCCCACCACACGGTGCCGGCCTCGAGCGCCTCCTGCTCGGTCTGCGATACCTGCGGCAGGATGCGGCGAAACAATTTGAGCAGCGGCTTGCTCGCGACATGGCGCCGCAGCGGGGTCGGATTGTCGAGCAGCGCCGCGATGAGAAATGCGATCCACAGAACGGCCAGCACCACAGGCGAAACGCGGGAGTACGCCGTGAAAAGCGCGAGTCCTATGGCTATCGCGATAGTCCAGACAAAGGCGGGAAATCGATGGTAGGCGAAAATCCAGATGATCGTGATCGCGGCAGCGATGATCAGCAGTGCAGTCATGGCTACACCTTAGGAATGTGTCGGACCTGGTTCCGACACATTCCTTACGCAAAACCGCCCGCAGGCAAACGACACAACAGGATCTCGAAATACATGAATTCGCTCGAGGTCATGTCCTATTGATGGCAAAAAAGTCCTTTTCGCCCCGCCCTGCTGCAAGTCTGCGGGCGGTTTTGCATTTAGCAGGCGGCCGGAGCTTCAAGTCCGACAGCCTGCCAGACCGGAACAAGCGCCGTTCGCGGCTTCCCCGCACCACGCTTGCGGACGCTGCCAGCATACACGGGGAGTTTCGAGGCGGCAACCGTGTTGAATCCGTAACCCATTGACATATCATCATATTGCATCTCCTCTACGCATCGAAGTCGAGTGCCGCGCTGTGCTAAGATCGCTCGATCTTCTCCGTCGCGCAGGCCATCGTCGATCGGTGCGAAACGGCGGGCGAGCCGTTTCGCACCGATCGTTCCCTCGCTCCTTGGCACAGGGGTCAGGACTGAAGGTCGAGCGGCGTCACCTCAGGACGGAAAGCTCGATGGCGGAAACTCCGGTCGCGGCGCAGGATGTGACAGGCAGCGCGGTTGCAGATCCCGACGCGTTGCTCGAAGTGATCCGGCAACTCGCGGCCGAGCTGCATCCCACCCGCACCTCGCTGCCCTCTTCGCTCGACCATCGCCTGGAACGCGACTACGGCTTCGACAGCCTCGGCCGTGTCGAGCTTTTCCTGCGCATAGAGCGCCGCTTCGGCGCGAGCCTGTCCGAAGCGGTCATGGCGAGCGTGGAGACGCCGCGCGATCTGTTGCGCGCGATACTCGCGGCCAGCCCCGCCCCCCCTTCGCACGGGGTCTCGATCGAGCGCGCGGCCGCGCTCGCGGCCGAATCGGAAACGCCGGACGAGGCGGTCACGCTGCCGGAAGTGCTCGCGTGGCACGTGCGCCACCACCCCGCCCGGCCGCACATCGTGCTGCAGAACGAGGATGGCAGCGAGCGCACCGTCTCCTACGCGGAGCTCGACCAGGCTGCGCACGCCGTGGCCGCCGGGCTCATCGAGCGTGGACTGGAGCCGGGGCGCGCCGTGGCGATCATGCTGCCAACCAGTGTCGATTACTTCTTCAGCTTCTTCGGCATCCTGCTCGCGGGCGGAATACCGGTACCCATCTACCCGCCCGCGCGCCCCTCGCAGATCGAGGATCACCTGAAGCGCCACGCGGCCATCCTGTCGAACGCGCTCACCGAAGCGCTCATCACAGTGCCGCAGGCGAAGCCGCTTGCTCTGCTGCTCAAGCCGCGGGTGGATACGCTGCGCCACGTGGTGACGCCGGAAGAGCTCATGCGGCCGGGTGCGGTGGCGACGATGCACCGCGGCAAGCCGCAGGACATCGCGATGATCCAGTACACCTCGGGAAGCACCGGCAACCCCAAGGGCGTCGTCCTCACCCACGCCAATCTGCTCGTCAACATCCGCGCGATGGGGAAAGCGCTGCGCGTGACGCCCGCCGACGTGTTCGTGAGCTGGCTGCCGCTCTACCACGACATGGGGCTCATCGGCGCGTGGATGGGCAGCCTCCTGTACGGCTTCAAGTACCCCGTCCTGTCACCGCTCACTTTTCTCTCGCGTCCGGAGCGCTGGCTGCGGGCGATACACCGCCACGGCGGCACGCTCTCGGGCGGGCCGAACTTCTGCTACGAATTGTGCCTGCGCCGCATCCAGGACTCGGATGTCGAGGGTCTCGACCTGTCCACATGGCGCTTCGCCTTCAACGGGGCGGAACCGGTGTCCCCCGAGACGATGGAAGCGTTCACGAAACGCTTCGAGCGCTACGGTTTCCGGCCCGGAGCGATGGCGCCGGTGTATGGGCTCGCTGAAGCCACGCTCGGCGTCGCGTTTCCCCCGCCGCTGCGCGGACCGCTGCTCGACCGGGTGGACAAAGATCAGTTCATGAACGGCGGCCGCGCCGTACCCGTGCCACGGGAGCACGAGCGCGCCCTCATCCACGTCGCATGCGGTGTGCCGATACCCGGCCACCAGGTGCGCATCGTGGACGGTTCGGACCGCGAACTGCCGGAGCGCGCGGAAGGCCATATCCAGTTCAGCGGGCCATCCGTTACCAGCGGTTACTTCCGCAACCCCGAGGCCACCCGCAATCTCCTGCACGGCGAGTGGATGGACACCGACGATTACGGCTACGTCGCGGCGGGCGACATCTACATCACCGGGCGCATCAAGGACACGATCATCCGCGCCGGCCGCAACATCCATCCCTACGACCTCGAGGAGGCCGTCGGCAATCTCGAGGGCATCCGCAAGGGCTGCGTCGCCGTATTCGGCAGCCGCGACGAGCGGGCCGCGACCGAAAGAATCGTGGTACTCGCCGAAACGCGCGAGGACGATCCCGCGCGGCGCGAAGAGCTGCGGACGCGCATCAACGATCTTGCGGTAGCCCTGATCGGCATGCCCGCAGACGACATCGTGCTCGCGGCGCCCGGCACGGTCCTCAAGACTTCGAGCGGCAAGATCCGCCGCGCCGGCAGCCGCGAGCTGTACGAAAGCGGCGGCAAGGTCGCGCGGCGCGCGGTATGGCTGCAGGTCGTGCGGCTGGCCTGGTCGGCGCTTTTGCCGCAGGCGCGACGAACCCTGCGCGCCGCCTCCGGCAAGGCCTACGGCGCCTGGGCGCTCTTCCTGCTTGGTGCGCTGGGCGCGCTGGTGTGGATAGGCTGCGCGGTGCTCCCGCAAGCCGGCTGGGCGTGGAAGTTCAGCCGCCGGGTCGCTCGCGCTTTCCTGTGGCTGACGGGAATTCCCCTCGCCGTGCGCGGGCTCGAGCACCTGCCGGCCGCCCATCCCTGCGTGATAGCCGTCAACCATGCGAGCTACCTGGACGGCATCGTCGTGGTGGCCGCCCTCCCCGACCCGAAAACCTTCGTCGCCAAGCGCGAGCTGCTGGACCACTGGGTGCCGCGGATTTTCCTCACCGGCATCGGCAGCGTATTCGTCGATCGCTTCGACGCGCAGCGCGGCGTCGAGGACACGACACGCTTCGTCGAGTCCGCGCGGGCTGGCCAGTCGCTCGTCGTCTTTCCAGAGGGCACTTTCCGCCGCATGCCGGGGCTGCTGCCGTTCCGGATGGGAGCGTTCGTGATCGCCGCCCAGGCCGGACTTCCGGTCGTCCCCGTGACGCTCCGGGGAACGCGCTCCATCCTGCGCGACGGGCAGTGGCTCTTTCACCGCGGCGCGATCAGCGTGACGGTGAGCCCGCCGATCGCCCCCGCGGGAACCGACTGGAACGCGGCGATCGCGCTGCGCGACGCGACCCGCGCGGAGATGCTGCGGCTGTGCGGAGAGCCGGATCTCGGCGAAGAAACGGGACTGGCACCGAAAACCCCCGACAGGCTCACGTGCGAGTGCTGATACTGCACGATGAGATTCCGGCCGATGCCGGGGTCGATGAGCTGGAAGTGCTCGAGCAGGCCCGCACGGTTGCCGCCACTCTTCGGCATGCGGGGCACTCCGTCGAGCTCGGTGCCTTCCCGAACGACCCTGTCGCGGCCGAAGCTCGAGTGCGCTGCGCGCGGCCCGACGTGATTTTCAATCTGGTCGAGACGGTAGAGCGCAGCATGCGCGGCATAGGCGCGGCGCCTGCGCTTTTCGCGCAAACCGGCGTTCCCTTTACCGGCAGCGGCGAGGAGCCGATGCGTTCGAGCACGAACAAGCTCGTTGCGAAGCAGCGGCTCGCCGACGCCGGCATCCTCACGCCGGTCTGGTTTACGCTGGAAGAGCTGCGCGGCGGCGCGGTCGCTTCCGGCGGACGCTGGATCCTGAAATCCGTATGGGAGCACGGCTCGTTTGGACTAGAGGAGGACAGCGTGATCGACACCGACCGGGGTGGCGTCGTGTGCGGGGCGCTCGAAGCGCGGCTACGGGCGCTGGGCGGCGAGGGGTTTGCCGAAGCCTACGTCGACGGGCGGGAATTCAATGTCGCGCTGCTGGAAGTGGACGGGAAGCCCATGGTACTGGCGCCGGCCGAGATCGTGTTTCGCGATTGGGCACCGGAGCGGCCGAAAATCGTGGGGTGGCGCTCGAAGTGGGCCGAGCAGTCCTTCGAGTACACCCATACGGAACGCCGATACGACTTCGAAGAAGACGACGCGCCGCTGACAGCGGAATTGGGGCGGCTTGCCCTGCGCTGCTGGTCGGCATTCCGGCTCTCGGGCTACGCGCGCGTGGACTTCCGGGTTGACGCGGCGGGCCGGACGTTTGTTCTGGAGGTCAATGCAAACCCGACGCTCGCGCCGGACGCGGGGTTCGCCGCTGCTGCAAGACGCTCCGGTCGCAGCCTGGATCAGGCAATCCGTTGCATATTGCAGGCGGCGACCGCGGGGCAGGCACAGTCATCTTCTGCTCAGCGAACCAGCGACTCGGCACGCTAGC
>CAZQJF010000304.1:0-4721 GCA_964593735.1 uncultured Streptomycetaceae bacterium
CCGCCAGGCGCAACGGCGCCAAGGCCTACGGCAGCCTCACCGCCCTGCTCGCCGAGGGCAACCCCGACATCGTCGTGCTCGCGACGCCGAGCGGCCTGCACCCGGAGCAGACGATACAGATCGCGGAAGCGGGCTGCCACGTCATGACCGAGAAACCCATGGCCACCCGGTGGGGAGACGGCAAACGCATGGTCCAGGCGTGCGACGGCGCCGGGGTGCGCCTGTTCGTCGTCAAGCAGAACCGCCACAACACCACCCTGCAACTCGCGAAGCGCGCGATCGCGCAGGGGCGCTTCGGCAGAATCTACATGGTGACGGTGAACGTCTTCTGGACGCGGCCACAGGCGTATTTCGAAAGCGCGCCATGGCGCGGCACCTGGGAATTCGACGGCGGCGCTTTCATGAATCAGGCGAGCCATTACGTGGACTTGCTCGACTGGCTGATCGGGCCGGTGGAGAGCGTGTGCGCCTACACCGCCACGCTCGCGCGCACGATCGAGGTGGAAGACACCGGCGTCGCGGCGATCCGTTGGCGCAGCGGCGCGCTCGGCTCGGTCAACGTGACGATGCTCACCTATCCCAGGAACCTGGAGGGGTCGATCACGATCATCGGCGAAAAAGGCACGGTGCGGATCGGCGGCGTGGCGGTCAACGAGATCCAGACGTGGCAATTTGCCGAGCCCTCCCCGGACGACGAGCTGGTGAAAAACGCCAGCTACGACACGCAATCGGTGTACGGGTTCGGCCACTCGGCCTATTACGACAACGTCATCAAGGTCCTGTGCGGGGAGGCCGAGCCGCAGACCGATGGGCGAGAGGGCTTGAGGTCGCTGGAGATCCTGATCGCGATTTACCGCTCGGCACGGGACGGAACGCGAATTTCACTGCCGCTCGAATACTAGGTCCTGGCCACGGAAACGCACGGAAACATCCAAAAAAACATGGAGCCAATATGAAGACCGGCAACGCAACTGTCCGTCGCCCGGGATATCCCGCCCACGGCGAGGATGCGGGAGTTCGTTCCATGAATTTTGCCGCTTTTCCCGTGTGGTTCCGTGGCTGATTTTGTAGTTCATCCGACCGCGATCATCGATGCCGGAGCGAGCATCGGCCCGGACACGAAGATCTGGCATTGGGTGCACGTGTGCGGCGGCGCGAGGATCGGCGGGAAATGCAGCCTCGGGCAGAACGTCTTCGTCGGCAACAGGGTCGTCATCGGCAACAACGTCCGCATCCAGAATAGTGTTTCCGTGTACGACGACGTGACGCTGGAGGACGATGTCTTCTGCGGTCCGAGCATGGTCTTCACCAATGTCATCAATCCGCGCAGCCACGTGCCGCGCAAGGACGAATACCTGCATACCCTGGTGCGGCGCGGCGCGACAATCGGCGCCAATGCCACGGTGCTTTGCGGGCACACCATCGGCGAATACGCCTTCATCGGCGCGGGCGCCGTGGTGACGAAGGACATTGCCGCCTATGCCCTCGTGGTAGGCACGCCGGCCCGGCGCGTCGGCTGGATGTGCCAGTGCGGAGTCAGGCTGGCCGGGGACTCTGAAATCAGATGCACGGCGTGCGGCAAACGCTACGCGATCCTGGATGGACTTTGCAGGCCGGCCTGACCATGAGCGAACCCGAAAATTCCACGATCGAATTCGTCGACCTCAAGGTCCAGTACGCGGCGCTGAAGGAAGCCATCGACGCGCGCATCCGGAAGGTGCTCGACCACAGCCAGTTCATCCTGGGGCCCGAGGTGGGGGAGCTGGAACGCGAGCTCGCGGCCTATACCGGAGCGAGGCACTGCATCACTTGCGCGAGCGGCACCGAGGCGCTGCTCATCGCGCTGATGGCGCTCGGCATCAAAGCCGGTGACGAGGTGATCACGACACCGTTCACCTTCGTCGCGACCGCGGAGATGATCGTGCTGCTGGGGGCGACGCCGGTATTCGTGGACATCGAGCCTGACACCTGCAACATCGATGCCACGAAGATCGAGGCGGAGATCACGCCGCGCACGAGGGCGATCATGCCCGTCTCGCTCTACGGCCAGCCTGCGGACATGGATGAGATCAATGCTGTGGGCGCCAGGCACGGACTCGCCGTGATCGAGGACGCCGCACAGAGCCTGGGCGCCCTCTACCGGGGCGGGAAGAGCTGCAACCTCTCGACCATCGGCTGCACGAGTTTCTTCCCCAGCAAGCCGCTGGGCTGCTACGGCGATGGCGGCGCGCTGTTCACCAACGACGACCTCCTGGCGACCGCGATGAAGGAGATCCGCTCCCACGGACAGTCCGGACGCTACCATCACACGCGCATCGGTGTGGGCGGCCGCATGGACACCATTCAGTGCGCGGTGGTGCTGGCAAAACTGGAACGCTTCGAGTGGGAGATTGCGCGCCGTATCGAGGTCGGGCGGCGTTACGACGCGTTGCTCTGCGAGCGCGCGCCGGATGTCAAACCGGTGCAGGTCAGGCCCGGGCGCACCAGTGTATACGCGCAATACACGGTGATGACGGCGCAGCGCGACCGGCTGCAGGCGCAGCTCAAGGCGCGCGGCGTGCCCACGGCGGTTCACTACCCCACGCCGCTCCACCGCCAGCCCGCCTATACCTCGTACGCGACCCGCCCCCTGCCCCATTCGGAGAGCGTCGCCGCGCGGGTGGTGAGCCTGCCGATGTACGCGGACCTGGAGCACGGCGTCCAGGAGCGCATCGCGACGGCAGTCGGCGAAGCCGTGCGCGCGCGCTGAAACGCCCGACGCCGGCGGGTGGGCGCGGGGCGCGCAGACAGAAAGGCCGACATGGACAGGGAGTACTGGGATCAGTACTACATGAGGAACGGCGGGGTCCACTACCCCACGCCGTTCGCGGAGGAGTGCGCGCGGCGCTGGATACCGGCGGGCTCGCGGATACTGGAACTGGGCAGCGGCAACGGCAGGGACGCCTTCTTCTTCGCGGAGCACGGCCACCAGGTGGCGGGCATCGATCAGAGCGAGTTCATCACCGCGCAGAACAGCGCGCGGGCCCGCCAGTGGCTCAAGGAAGACCGGCTCGAGTTCAGGGCGGATGACTTCACCCGCTTCCCTCCCGCCGTGCGCCTCGCTCCGAACGTGGTCTATTCCCGCTTCTCCATGCACACGGTCTCCCGCGAGCGGCGCGATCACGTCGCGCGCGAGGTCTACCGGCTGCTGCCCGCGGACGGGCTCTTTCTGGTGGAGTGCCGCACCACGAACGACGCGCTCATCAACCAGGGACAGCGCCTGAGCGAGACCGAGACCATGACCGATCACTACCGAAACTTCGTCGACGCGGACGAGTTCCTGAGGCTGCTGCTCGCGACGGGCTACAAGGCGCGGTTCTTCATCGAGGACAGCGGGCTCGCCGTGTTCGGCAACGACGATCCCGTCGTCTCGCGCTACGTCATGAGGAAATAGGTGGCGGCGGCGCGGAGGCCGGTGGGAGCCGTGAGCGCCGGATGAGCGTCGCGGCGCTGCTGCGGCAGGCGAGCGGCCTCGCGCTCGCCTCGGTCGCGGCGCAGTTGATGGGTATCGCGAGCCTGGCGCTGATCGCCCGGACCTTCACGCCGGCCGACATCGGCGCCTACCAGGTGCTGCTGTCCTGCGTCGCCATCGTTTCGGCGTTCCAGTTGCTGGCGTTTCCCGTGCTGCTCGCCCATATCGACGAGACCGAGGTCGGGCCGCTGGTGCGGGCGCTCGTCGTGCTCACGGCGGCTGCCGCGGCCGCGATCGGCCTGGGATTCCTGGCATTCGGCTACTGGGCGCCGCTGCAGGTCGCGTGCCTGGCCGCATCCTCTGCCCTCGTCCAGCTCTCCGAGATGGCGAACATCCGGCGCTCGAAGTTCGGTCCCATCGCGGCCAACCGGGTCGGCCTGTCGCTCTCCCTGCTCGCGGTCGCCGCCACGTTCTGGTCGGTGTCCATCGCCGACGTGCGCGCCTTCATCTGGGCCCAGGTCGCGGTGTCCGCGACGATCGCGCTGGTCTACGCCGCCGGCTCCCTGGGACCGGTGCTCGCAGGCCGCGCCGGCGACCGGGACGCGCTCGCCGTGCTCCGCAGTAGAATCCGGACGCCCCTCTTCGTCCTATCGGGCAATACCCTGAGCGCGCTCGCCTACAACCTGCCCCTCATCCTGATCGAGCGCCATTTCGGTGCCGGCATGGCGGCCCAGTACGGGATGGTATTGCGCTTCTGCTTCGGCCCCGTTACCTTGGTCGGCGACTCGGTGAGCAAGGTGTTCCACGGCCGCCTCGGCGCCGCGGTGCGTAACGGTAGCGACGCTGCCACCATGGCCGGCTACCGCGCGCTACGCAACACGCTCGCCGCCGGCGGCATCGCGGTCGCAGTGCTGATCTACTTCGCCCTGCCGCCGCTGCTCGCGCTGATCCTCGGCCCCGGATGGGAGCAGGCGGGCGAGTTCTGCCGCATCCTGTCGCCCCTCTTCGGCATCATGGTAGCGATCGCCCCGTTGACCGTGGCGTTCCTCGTGTTCGAAGCCCACCGCCTGCTCCTCAGCCTGCACGCTGCCAATTTCCTGATCGCGCTCGGCGCGTTCGCGCTCGGCATCGCGCTCGACAGCATCCATGTGGCGCTCGGCGCCTACTGCGCCGCCGCCTCCCTCCGCTATCTCGCGATCGCGGGCACGATCCAGCGCATGATGCGCATGCGCTTCGCCCCGGAGGCGCGCCGTGCTGGCTAGGCTCGCCC
>CAZQJF010000305.1:0-4712 GCA_964593735.1 uncultured Streptomycetaceae bacterium
GGGACCGCGGTCCGGTCCGGCGGATACGTGATGGCCGCGAGCGGCGCCAGGTCCGAGAGGTTCGCGTCTTCGCTGCGCAGCGTTGCCCGCAGCAGCGGCCGTTCCCGTTCGCTCCGGGGGACATAACCCGCTTCCCCGGCCAGATCCGTGCCGCCGATTTTTCCGCGCAGTCGCGTGACGGCGTATTCGGCGTCGGCGTAGCGTACCTGGCCTTCGATCTCGAAGGGCCGCGAAGCAGCAGGCCGGAAAGGCACGAATGGATGCAGTGTCGACAGGCTGGGACCCGCGATGCGTAATTTCGCGTCCATGGCGGAGAGCTTGAGCACGTCGGCGAGGGAGCCATCGATATCGAGGCGGGTCTTGCCGGATGAGAAATGTCCGCGCAGCGGAAAGGACTCCCCGGAATCCCGAAAACTCACGAAATCTCCGATCAGCGCTACGCCGGTAAAGGCCGTGCCGCGGTAACTTCCCTTAAACGTAATCCGGCTCGACAGGGGCTCTACAGTCGGGGTCCTTTCCTTCCCCGAAGCGGCGGCGCCGGCTTCCAGGGGACTCGCCGCACTCACGAGATCCAGGTCGATGCCGCGATGGACAAAGCGGATCTGGCTGCGATGAGGTTCCAGAGTCAAAATCCGGATCCTGCCGGGGCCGCGCCGGTCCGGATGCGTGAGGCGCCAGTTCCTCAGGCCGTCCTTCTCTATTTCCAGGACCACGTCCGCGTCCCTCAATACCAGCCGGGTGATTATCGGGCGCCGATCCCACAGGCTCTGGAGCGAAAAAATGAATATGGCTTCGCCCGCCACGGCCATGGGCTTGCTGGACGCCCAGGGCGCGTTCTGAATGTAGACGCCACGCAAGCGCACGGCCGGCTCGAGTGCGAGCCCCAGGCTGATATGCAGGTCTTCTACCCTGACCTCGCGGCCCGATTTTTCCGTCAAGTACCGCTCGAGCGGGCGGCGAAACCAGTTCCAGTCGAACAGCGCCACCCCGACGGCCAGCACCAGGACCAGGCCCAGGAGGACTTTGGCGCCGGGGCGAAGCGCGGACAGGCGGGAAGAGAATTTCACGGCAATTCGGTGCCATAGTAGTGTGTCGGACTTGGTTCCGACACACTCCTTGTGTTGCAAGTCTGCGGGCGGTTTTGCATTTAGCAGCCTGTCGGAGCTTCAAGTCCGACAGGCGGCTAAGGACAGCGTTCCGGCCAGCCGGTTTCTTGACGAGCCCGGCCGCATTGTGCCCGGTACAGGCTTTTCAGGGCGACGGGGCGCGGGAACGGGCTGTAGACGGGCGTCTTGACGGTCAGGCATCGGGTGCCCCATCCTTTAGCCGGTTGTCATCACCCTTCAGTTTGGCAACGGACCCAAGGGCGCCCCCGGCGGGCCCATCAAGTGGCGCAAGGTACTGGTGAGGGAGCTGTAGCGCCGCATTGCCGCATCACATCGTAATAAATTGAAATCGGGGACGGCAGGGGTCGTCCCCGACTGTTTTTCCGAACGCATGTCTGAGTCTGTAGAGGGGGACAGACCAGCAAGGCGGAATGCGATTTCTCACTAATGCCTGCCGGATTACGCAGCGACATCGTCGTGCTGGGCGCAGGAATCGTTGGAATCTGCGTCGCGGCGCACCTGCAGAAGCGTTCGCGATCTGTGATCCTCGTCGACCGGCGCGGGGCGGCCGAAGAGACCTCCTTCGGCAACGCCGGACTCATCCAGCGCGAAGGCGTCTATCCGTATGGCTTCCCGCACGATTTTGGCGCGCTCGTGCGCTACGGTTTCAATCGCACGATCGATGCGCACTACCATCCTTCGGCGCTGCCCCGGCTCGCGCCTTTCCTGTGGCAGTACTGGAAGCATTCGCGCCCGGCGCGCCATGCCAAGGTCGCGCACCAGTACTCGAAACTGATCGAGCACTGCGTGAGCGAGCACGACGCACTCGCCGCGGAGGCCGGGGCCGCCGGATTTTTCCGGCGCGTGGGCTGGATGAAGGTGTTTCGGACCGAGCGGGAACGCGACAAGCGCTTTGCCGAGGCGGACCGCTGGCGGCGCGAATTCGGCCTCAATTTCCGGGCGCTGGATTCCAGAACGCTGCAGGACATGGAGCCGCATCTCGCCCCGGTGCTGTGCGGCGCCTTGCACTGGACCGATCCCGTCAGCGTGGACGATCCGCAGGGTCTCGCTCACGTGTACCTGCGGCTCTTCGAGCGCCTGGGCGGGACGTTCGTGCAAGGCAACGCGGCGGGCCTGGAGGCGGACGGCCGGGGTTGGCGGCTACGCACGGCGCATGGGCCGCTCTCGGCGGGATCCGCCGTCATCGCGCTCGGTCCATGGTCCGACGCCGTCACGCGGGCTCTCGGCTACGATCTGCCGCTGGCGGTCAAACGCGGCTATCACATGCACTATCGTCCCGCGGGCGAGGCGCGGCTCTATCATCCCGTGCTCGACACCGAGCGCGGCTATTTCCTTGCGCCCATGCGCCAGGGCATCCGGCTGACGACGGGCGCCGAGTTCGCGCGCCGGGACGCGATCAAGACCCCTGTGCAGCTTGGCCGCGCGGAGCCGATCGCGCGCGATCTCTTCCCCCTTGCCGAGCGGTTGGACACCGAGCCCTGGATGGGCGCGCGCCCCTGCACGCCGGACATGTTGCCGATCATCGGCAAGGCGCCGAACCACGCCAACCTCTGGTTTGCTTTCGGCCATGCGCACCACGGACTTACGCTGGGGCCCGTAACCGGACGGCTCCTCGCCGAGATGATTACCGCAGAGCCGGCATTCGTCGATCCGGCGCCGTACTCGCCGGGGCGCTTTTGAAGCGGCCGAAGAGGTGGCTCGTTACTCGTTGCTCGTTACTCGTGTTTTCCTGCGCGTCTCGCCTTCCGATTTCGCCTTTCGCCCTTGGACACGAGCCACGAGTGACGAGCCACGAGCCACTTATCTGTGGTTAGATACTGGTTCTGACACCAACCTGCTGGAGGGACTGACATGCATCTCAAAGGAAGAGCAGCCGTCGTTACCGGCGCCGGCCGCGGCATCGGGCGTGAAGTCGCGCTGTTGCTGGCGGCGCAAGGCGCCAGCGTAGTCGTCGCCGATCCCGGCGTGGGACGCGGCGGTGAGAAAACCGAGGAGCGGCCGGCGGATGACGTCGTCGCGGAGATCAGGAAGGCCGGCGGCAAGGCCTCGGCCAACTACGACTCGGTGGCCGACTACCTCAAGGCCGGGCTGATGGTGAAGCAGTGCGTCGATGAATTCGGCTCGATCGATATTCTGGTGAACTGCGCCGGCAACCTGCGCGAGCGCATGATCTGGAACATGTCCGAGGACGATTTCGACTCGGTCGTCACGGTGCATTTGAAGGGGCACTGGAACATGGCGCACCACGCGATCAAGTACATGCGGCAGGCCGGTTTCGGCCGCATCGTCAATTTCTCCTCCGACGCCTTCAAAGGCTCGGTCGGCCAGTGCAACTACAGCGCATCGAAGGCCGGCATCATCGGGCTCACGCGCTCGATCGCCAAGGAAGCCGCGAAATTCGGGATTACGGCCAACGCGATGTGCCCGTCGGCCGACACGCGCATGACCCTGACCGAGGCGGTGAAGGCGAATCGCAAGCGCCGGTTCGAGTCCGGTCTGCTGACCAAAGCGGAGTACGAGCGCACCCTGGTGAACCGGGGCCCCGAATACGTCGCGCCGATGGTCGCGTACCTGTGCCTGGAAGAGGCCGACTACATCAACGGACAGGTCTTCCACGTCGAGCGCGGCCGCATCAACACGTACTACTTCGGGGAAGACTACAAGTCGCTGCACAAGGGCGGCGACGGCATGTTCACCGTCGACGAGTTGATCGAAACCGTTCCCGGCTCGCTCATGAACGGCATCACGCCGGTCGTGCCGCCGGTGAAGATGAGCGAAGCGGTGAAGTCGGGAGACGTGAAGAAGGGAGGCTAGCAGCGGGATGCAAACCTCTTGAAAGTCCGTTCGTGTTGAGCGTAAAGAAGTGGAGTCGAAACATGAACGGCCAGAATCAATGGGTTGTTCCCCCTTCGACTACGGGCTTGCGCGCTACGCTCAGGGCGAACGGGGTTTTGCATCAGGCGGGTAGGACCGGTTGAGGCGTGCAACGCCGACACCCATCGAGCGGCGCGTCAAGAAGCACCGAAACCGATGGGTATCGCTGCGCTCAACCCATCCTTGATTCATCACCTCATCACTTCGTCACTCCATCACCTCCAGCGGGAACTTCGTGGACACCATCCAATTTCAGTTGAACGATGAGCATGTCAGGCTCTGCGATCTGCTCAAGCTGACGGGCATTGCCGAAAGCGGCGGGCAGGGAAAGCGCCTGGTCGCCGCCGGCGAGGTGACGGTGGACGGTCAGCCGGAGAGCCGAAAATCAGCCAAAATTCGCGCGGGACAGACGGTGGAATGTCGCGGCGTCAGGGTTGACGTCCTGGCCAAGTGATCCAGCGCTAACGTCTAACTCAGAAAAACGGAACAGCAGATATAAGCCACAGATACACACAGATAAACACGGATAAGGACACCCCAGGATCAAAAATCTGTCAGCCGCCGAGCACGCCGTTGAAATCCATCTTCCATGGTCCATGCTCTTGAAGTGGTCGTATCTGTGTTCATCTGTGTTTATCTGTGGCTGAAATCGGGTTTCTAGACAGTTCTACTCACCGAGCGTCGCGAGCAGCGCTTCGAGCGCCGCGGCGC
>CAZQJF010000306.1:0-4711 GCA_964593735.1 uncultured Streptomycetaceae bacterium
TGTTCGAATCCATGGTGTCGGTGCGCAAGGAACGCCTGCGCGGCGAGCCCCACCTCGGCCTCGGCCTGTTCATCGTGCGCCAGATCGCGGAATTTCACGGCGGCAAAGCGCACGCGGCCGACCGGCCCGACGGCAGCGGGGTGGTGTTCGAGCTGCGCTTTCCGCTCGCGCCGTGACGACGCTTCATCCCATGCTCGGCCATGTGGCGGTTCACTGGGCGGAGGTTGCGCTCTTCACATATTGTTACTACAATTTATAAATGACCTCCTGGGACGAACCCAAACGCCGCACGAACATCAAGGCGCATGGGTTGGACTTTGAGGGCGCGGAAGCCATCTGGGACAACTTCACCGTCACCCGCGAAGACACTCGGGAGGACTATGGCGAGAAGCGCCTCGTGACGTTCGGACTCCTGAATGGCGAACTGGTCGTCCTGGTTCACATCGACCGGGACGAGGACATGCACGTGATTTCCTTACGAAGGGCTGAGAAATATGAAGCGCGCTACTACCTTGAAACCGCAGAAGAGTATTTCCGCAAGGGTCGTTGACCGGGACAATCCTCCGTGGTCCGAGCAAACGCTTGGCCCACCGGTCATGCGTCGCGGCCGTGGGCGGCAAAAGACCCCGACCAAGGTTCTGACCACTATACGTCTCGACGCCGATGTGCTTGCTTTTTTTCGGGCGCAGGGCTCGGGCTATCAGTCGCGCATCAATGACGCGCTGAAGCGTGTCAAAGAGCGAGGCCTAACCACCGGCTCAACAGGGGCCGTCCGCAAGCGGGCGGCGCGTTAGCCGGGACGTTTAAGCGTCAATATGAGAGACATGAAGCTCATGGCCAGGATTGCCACCCTGCTCCTAGCCTTTCTTGTGGCATCCGTATGCGCCGGAATCACTGGCTCAGAACGCCGTCTTTTTGGCCGACGATTTGGACGGGGGCTGAAATAGAAACAGAAGGTGACCGGCTTGAACGGGATGCCGCAACTGTTCTCGGGTACATGTTGTTTGAGTATTCCCGGATGGACATGGAACTAGGACTGTTCTTGGTATGGTCGGGCGACGGCCATAAACTGGAAGAACTTACAAAGAAGCTCAGTGAATACAGCTTCCACAAGAGACTTGAGTTCCTGGAAAAACTAGTGCAACTAAAGTATGTGGACAATCCGTTGGCGTTCGACCTCTACACCAGTTGGCTGTCGGACGCTCATGCGACACGGTCCATTCGTAATCAGCTGTTTCATGGTCGTTGGGGTGTCAGTCCACAACAACAGCTAGTGGCAAACGTGGTTGGGTTACCCACCTCGCATGAGCAAAGCGAAACGCGCTACTCAATCGCTGATCTTCGGGGGACACTAGAGGCAATGCGAACGCTACGCAGCCGGCTGAGCGAGCTTAGAAAAACGTGGCCGGTCTAGCGCGCTCTAACTTTAAATGCAACGGATCAGCGGCCCGTTGATTATTGACGTTAGCGTTACAGAAGCCCAATTCTTCGATGGAACGCTACGACCCCGACGTGGCCCCGGATCCAACGGAATGGCTCGCCCTTGACGAGAGTGAAAGGATGCTCCTGGTTGAACGGCATCACCGGGATGCACGAATTCCACTGCCCAAACGCGCCAGGTCGGTCCACGCCGTCATCCACACGGCAGTCGAGAATCAGCTTGCTCTGGACGACCAGACGATCGTTCGTGAGACGCTCGAGCGATTGACGAGAGACGGCCTCACGCGACACCAGGCGCTGCACGCGATCGGCTCGGTATTGATCGAATATCTCAACGATCTGGCTCGCTCGAAAACGCCTTCGGCAGATGCTCACGCGCCTTATTACGCCGCCCTCCAGCAACTCACCGTGGATAGATGGCGAGACGGTTGAACGGGCGTTCGATCGGACGCACGGACCCTGTTCTGGGTTAACATTCCGGCAACGCTGACTCTGTTTCGCTGCAAACCGCAGGATCCCACTCATGTTCGCCAGGAAGCTCGCTGCCGCGCTCCTCGTCGCGGCCGCCTTAGGCACGGAGAACCATGCCGTCGCCCAGACTTATCCGAGCGGGCCCATGCGCATCGTGGTTCCATTTCCCCCGGGCGGCGGCACCGACATACTGGCGCGGGTGATCGGACAGAAGCTGACCGAATCCTGGGGCCAGCCGGTGGTGGTGGACAATCGCGCCGGGGCCAGCGGCACGGTCGGCACCGCGGTGGTGGCCAAAGCACCGCCTGACGGACAAACGCTGCTGATCGTGCCGGCGGGCTACGCGGGCAACCCGAGCCTGTACAAGCGCCTGCCTTACGACCACACGCGCGACCTCGCGCCGGTGTCGCGCCTCGCTTCCGGACCGCTCACGATGGTGGTTCACCCGTCTTTACCGGCCAGGTCGATCAAGGAGTTCATCGCGTTCGGGCGCGCGCGCCCCGGCGAGATCAACTTCGGCTCCTCGGGAGCGGGCACCCTGCCCCATCTCAGCGCCGAGCTGTTCAGCGCCATGAGCGGCATCAAGATGGCGCACATTCCGTACAAGGGCGCCGGCGCTGCCGTCACCGACGTGCTGGCCGGGCGGGTGCCGGTCTATTTCATGAACATCCTGCAGAGCCTCCAGCTCATCAAGGCCGGCAAGCTGCGCGCGCTCGGCGTAACTACCCCCGAACGCAGCGCGATCGCGCCCGACATTCCGGCGATTGCCGAAGCGGGCCTCAAGGGCTACGACATGACCAATTGGTATGGCTTGCTGGTGCCGGCGGGGACGTCACGCGAAGTGATCGCCCGGCTGAGCACCGAGATGGGACGGATCCTGAAGCTGCCCGAGGTGACGAACCGTCTCGCCGACGACGGCATGACGGTGGTCGCGAGCACGCCCGAGCAGTTCGCGGCGTTTCTGGCGCGCGAGACCACCAAGTTCGCGCGGGTGATCGAGGCCGCGGGAATCAAAGGCACTCTCTAAGGAGTGGCTCGTGGCTCGTCACTCGTTGCTCGTTTTTTTCATGCATTCGCAGCTACCATTCCCAAACCGCGGCCCGCAGATTCGCCAACAAGAAACGAGCCACGAGCCACCTCCTGAGAACTGATGAGGAACGATGATGAGCAACCCCGGCAATATGGAACCAAAGTATGACGTGCTGTGGCCCCTCTCACGCCGGGCGGTGCGCGATACGAAGGCGGCGGCGCGGCTGCCCGACTTGAACGACAAGACGGTGTGCGAGCTGTGGGACGTGATCTTCCGCGGCGAGACGATCTACCCGCTGGTGCGGGAATACATCAAGGCGCGCTTCCCGCGCGTCAAGTTCGTCGGGTACGAAGAGTTCGGCAATTTCCACGGCGCCCGCGAGCACCAGGTCAGCGCCACGATCCCCGACAAGCTGCGCGCGCACAAGGCAGACGCGGTCATTGTCGGCATAGGCGCCTGAGGGAGCTGCACGCCCGCCGTGTTGCGGGCCTCGGCGATGGTCGAAAAGATGGGCATCCCGACGGCCTCCATCATCGGCTCGGGCTTCCTCAAGCAGGCCGAGGTGATCGTGAAGGGTCTCGGGCTTCCGCTCGCCATCGGCGTCTATCCCGGTGCGCCCATGGTGGACAGCGAAGCGGAGCTCAAGCGCAAGGTCGAGGAAGAGCTGGCGCCTGGGCTTCTCAGGGGACTCACCGGCGAAGCGCCACGCATGGCCGATGCCAAGGCGGAGCCCGAGGCCGGCCAGGTCGTGTTTAGCGGCACGTTCGACGAAGTGCAGGAGCACTTTCACCGGCAGCTTTGGACCGACGGCCTGCCGGTCGTGCCGCCGACGCGCGCGCGCGTGGACGCATTTCTGAGATTCACCGACCGCCCACCCGAGGAAGTGATACGGATCGTACCTCAGGATGGGCGCGAAGCGTCCATCCTCAGCATCGCCGTCACCGGCGTCCTGGCGGGCTGCCGGCCGGAATACATGCCCGTGCTGATCGCGATCCTGGAAGCGATGTGCGATCCCCTGTACCGCGTCGAGGACAGCGGGTCGACGCCCGGGTGGGAACCGGTGGTCATCGTTAACGGCCCGATCGTGAAGCAGCTCGATTTCAACTCCGGACAGGGGATGATGCGCGTCGGGCGGCAGGCGAACACCAGCATCGGACGCTTCGTGCGCATGTACCTGCGCAACATCTGCGGCTTTCGCATTCCGCCGGGCGCGGGCGACAAGGGCAGCATAGGCCAGAGCTTCCTGGTGGCGATGGCGGAAGACGAGGACAGCGCGCGCGAAATGGGCTGGCCGACCTACGCCGAGGACCGCGGGTTCAAGCCCGGCGAGAACGTCGTGACCGTGCGCAGCGTGGTCGCCATCACTTCGCCCATCTACAGCGGCGGCGACCGCGCCGGACTGCACGTGCAGCAATGGGCAGACGTCATCGGCGGGAGCTTCACCTATTGGGCGCACACCGGGTTCAAGACCGGCTTGTGGAGCCCTCTTATCGTGGCGGGGCCCAGTATCGCAAAGGTGATCGCCGGCGAATGGACCAAGGACCAGGTGCGGCGATACCTGTACGACAACATCAAGGTTACGGCCGAGCGCACGACCCACCACGCGCGCATGACCAGCACACCGACGTTCAGTCTCGAAAATCTCGTGAAGGACGGCATACTGCCGGCGTCCTACACCGCATCGAGCGACCCGCAGCGGCTGCTCAATATCATCATCAACCCGGAAATGGTGGAGATCCTGGTCGCCGGCGATCCCGGCCGCAACCAGTC
>CAZQJF010000307.1:0-4692 GCA_964593735.1 uncultured Streptomycetaceae bacterium
CTCGAGCCGGGTGAGCGATTCCTCGATCAGGTACTCGCGCACCGGAGTCTTGACCGTGACGTACTTGAGCTCCGCTTTCAGGTAAACGACCTCGCCCACCGGTATCAGGTGCACCTTGCCGCGCTCCTGCGCGCTCAGGAACGATCGCGGCGCGCGCTGCACTGCCCGCAGCGCGTCGGATTGCGGCGGCCGCGCTGCGCGGGCGCGGATGAGGGCCTCCTTGAGGCGCGCCACGCGGATCGGCTTGAGCAGATAGTCGATCGCGTGCAGCTCGAATGCGCGGATGGCGTACGCGTCGTAGGCGGTCGCGAAGATCACGGCCGGGCATAGCTCCAGGTTCTGAAGATGCTGCGCCACCTCGATGCCGTCCATACCCGGCATGCGTATGTCGAGCACGACCACGTCGGCCGGTGTTTCCGCCAGCATCTCCAGCGCCGCCCGCCCGCTCGCCGCCTCGCCCGTCACGACGACCTGAATCTCCGGCCCGCAATCGGCGAGCAGATCCTGCATGCGCGAGCGCGCCGGCGCCTCGTCGTCCACGATCATTACCCGCATCGGCGGCGGTTCGGTCATGATTCAAAGACCATAGCTAACCGCCAAGGCGCCAAGACGCCAGGAGTAATCGGGCCCCCAAGAACAGTAATTGCTGTCATTCATTCATCCTTGGTCCTGCGCCGGAACGGCGCAATAAGTGACGGGTGACAAGGCACCATGCCCGTGATTGCACCTTTCGGTCATCCGTCACCCGTCACTCGTCGGTCATCTCGCTCTTCAGATAAGGCATGACGATACTGACCTCGTAAGTATCGCCGACCACCCGCGTCTTCAACGTGGCTTCGGCGTCGAAATGCAGCTGCAGCCGCTCGCGGATGTTGGCAAGCGCCATCCTGTTTCCTGAGTGGTGCTCGTTCGCGCCGGCGTAAGGATTGCGCATCACTGCATGGACCTGTTCGCCCGCCCTGTAGATATTGATGGTGACGAGGCCGGGCTCGACCCGGGGCTCGATTCCGTGATACACGGCATTCTCGAGCAGCGGTTGCAGCACGAGCGGCGGAACCAGCGCATCGCCCGGCATCCGCTCCACGTGCCACTCGATCCGCAGCCGCTCGCCCAGCCGCAGTTGCTCGAGGTCGAGATACTGCCGGCACAGGTCGACCTCGCGCGCAAGCGGTGTCAGCTCGCGGTTGTCCGCCATCAGCACGCGGAACAGGGCCGCCATGTTTTCCAGCATTTCCTCCGCCCGCCTGGGGCTCTGGCGGATCAGGGACAGCACGGCATTGATGCTGTTGAACAGGAAGTGGGGGCGGATGCGCGCCTGCAGCGCCTGCAGCCGCGCCTCCGAAAGCGCGGGCGAAAGCGCGCTGTTTCGCAGCTGGAAGTAGTGGAGCAGGCCGACGGTGACGAGCAGCACCAGCAGCCAGTAGCGCATCAGCGGCGCCGGCTCCACCTCGAGCAGGGAACGGCCCGCTTCGTAGACCAGCGCCGTGAGCGCGAGCTCGATGAAGACCACCGCGATGAGGCCGAACTGTCCCGGAAGGCGTCCCAGCCAGTCGTTCGCGGCCACCAGGGTGAGCAGGCTCAGTATGAGCAGCGGCTGCACCAGGGCGGAGATCTCCAGCAATTCACTCCACGTCGCGTGCAGCTCGGTGGTCTTGAGGACAGCCGCCGCGAAGGCGACGATGTTGACGATGAGCAGTATGCGCAGCAGCACGCCGAGATTGCGAAAATTCGGCAGGGCGCTGGTGTAGGCGTTTTGATTTATACTTCTTGCCATCTCTGCGTACAACGCTCGAGTGTCAGCTTCTGCACACGCCTTTATTGAGAGTTCGGTAAATGGTTGACAACCCATTTACCCCTGAAATCTCCCCTCTCCTTCGGGAGAGGGGTCGGGGGGTGAGGGCCGAGCGTCGTCAAGCATTTTACGGACGCTCGGTAATCCGGAATGCGACCCAGGCTGAAAGCTGATGGCTGACGGGCCAACTATCCCTCCCCGACTTGGTCCATGAAACTCGATCCACGAAACGGCTTTTTCAATTCTAGCAGCCCGCATGGCAGCCAACGACCATAGCAGCGACCAACCCTGGTCGGGACGCTTCGGTGAGCCGGTAGCCGACGTGGTGCAGCGATTCACCGCCTCGGTCGGCTTCGACCAGCGTCTCGCCGAATTCGACATCGAGGCTTCCGGCGCGCACGCGCGCATGCTGCTCGCCGCCGGCATCATCTCCAGGACGGATCTGGCGGCGATCGAGAAAGGCCTCGCTCAGGTCCGCGCCGAGATACGCGCCGGCACCTTTACGTGGGCGCTCGAGCACGAGGACGTCCACTTCAACATCGAGCGGCGCCTGACCGAGCTCGTGGGCGAGCCGGGCAAGCGGCTGCACGCCGGGCGCTCGCGCAACGACCAGGTCGCGACCGACGTGCGGCTCTACCTGCGCACCGCGATCGATCACGTCCAGGCGCTGATCAAGGCCCTGCAGCGTCAATTGCTCGATCTGGCCGACAAGCACGACGAGACGGTGATGGCCGGCTTCACGCACATGCAGCCGGCGCAGCCGGTTACCTTCGGCCATCACGTACTGGCCTATTTCGAGATGCTCGCGCGCGACGCCCAGCGCTTTGCCGACTGCCGCAGGAGGTTGAACAAGCTGCCGCTGGGCGCCGCCGCGCTCGCCGGCACGTCGCTGCCGATCGACCGGCTGATGGTGGCCAAGGACCTGAACTTCGACGGCGTGTGCGAGAACTCGATCGACGCCGTTTCCGACCGGGATTTCGCGATCGAGTTCTGCTCCGCCGCGGCGCTCACGATGATGCACCTCTCCCGCTTCTGCGAGGAAATCATCATCTGGATGAACCCGCGCTTCGGCTACATCGAGCTTGCCGACCGATTCTGCACCGGCTCCTCGATCATGCCGCAGAAGAAGAATCCGGACGTGGCGGAGCTGATCCGCGGCAAGACCGGCCGGGTGTACGGGCATCTCGTCGCGCTGTTGACGCTGATGAAGGCGCAGCCGCTCGCCTACAACCGTGACAACCAGGAGGACAAGGAGCCGCTCTTCGACACCGTGGACACGGTTATGGCGAGCCTCGCGGTGTTCAAGGAGATGCTCGGCGGGATCGTGGTCAAGACCGACGCGATGAAGGCTGCGGCTCGGCAGGGTCACGTAACCGCCACCGATCTGGCCGATTACCTGGTCAGGAAGGGCGTTCCCTTCCGCGAAGCGCACGAGGCCGTCGCGCAGGCGGTGCGCTTCGCCGAATCGCGCGGCTGCGAGCTGGCAGAGCTCAAGCTCTCCGATCTGCAGCGCTTCTCACCGGAGATCGCGAAGGACGTGTTCCCTGCGCTCACGCTGGAAGGCTCGCTGAAGAGCCGCAGCCACATCGGCGGCACGGCGCCGGCACGGGTCAAGGCGGCGGTGGCCAAGGCGCGCAAATCTCTAGGCTGAGTCCAGAACGGCATCAGCCACGGAATCACACGGAAACACACAGACAAGGCCACCTCTTCGTCAGAGCTTTTTTAGCGACGACCTACTCCCAAAAGAGTGCTGCAGAATCAACTTCACTGACCGTCTTTCTTCCTGACGTTTGCAGTGCTGAATTCCGTGTGTTTCCGTGTGTTTCCGTGGCTAAATCTTGCTGTTGATTTTTTCGATGCTATGGCTCCGTGGGACGACATCGCGCGCGGGATCGGTGACGCGACCGGCGCGCCGTTCGCCCTGGAATCCGCCGAATCCGTCGGCGGCGGCTGCATCAACACGGCTTACCGCATCCAGGGCAAAAGTCGCGCCTGTTTCGTCAAGCTGAACGACCCGAACCGCCTGCCGATGTTCGAGGCGGAGGCCGCCGGTCTTGCCGAGATCGCCCGTTCCGCTACCGTGCGCGTGCCGCTGCCCCTGTGCTCGGGCGCCAACGCGCAGGCGAGCTGGCTGGTTCTGGAATACATCGAATTGAGTGGCGCGAGCGGCAGCGGCATGCGGGAGCTCGGCCGCCGGCTGGCGCTGCTGCATAAAGTCACAAATGAGCGCTTTGGCTGGAGCCGGGACAACACGATCGGCGCAACACCGCAGCGCAACACTTCCCAGGCGGACTGGACAGGCTTCTGGCGCGAGAACCGCCTCGGCTTTCAGCTCGGCCTCGCCGCAAGGAACGGCCATGGCGGCCGTTTGCAGGAGCGTGGCGAGCGTCTGATGGAAAAGCTCCCGGCATTCTTCGAGCGCTACGCGCCCGTCCCCTCGCTGCTCCACGGCGACCTGTGGGGCGGCAACGCCGGCTTCGACACGGAGGGGGCTCCGGTGATCTACGACCCCGCGGTCTACTATGGCGACCGCGAAGCCGATATCGCCATGACCGAGCTATTCGGTGGATACAGCCCGGATTTCTATTCCGGCTACCGCGACGAGTTTCCACTCGATCCCGGCTACGAGACGCGCAAGCATCTTTACAACCTGTACCACGTGTTGAACCACCTGAATCTCTTCGGCGGCAGCTACCGAGAGCAGGCACAGCGCATGATCGACAGCTTGCTCGATCATGCTTGAAGCAAGGGTGTGATGACTGACGACCGATGACTGACGACTAGAACCCATCTCAAAAAACGGACAGGATGAATGGGATGAACAGGATAAGGACACAGCTAGAAGTATCCTGTACATCCTGTTAATCCTGTCAATTTTCGATTCTGACTTGCGACCTTTT
>CAZQJF010000308.1:0-2057 GCA_964593735.1 uncultured Streptomycetaceae bacterium
ATGAAACACCTCGAGCCGAAACACGCGCACGAATTCCTCGGCAAGAATCCGAACGCGATCTTCATCGATTGCCGCAGCGAGATGGAGTACCTCTTCGTCGGGCACCCGCTGGGCGCGATCCTGGTGCCGTGGAACGACGGTCCGAACTGGGAGGTGAACCCCGACTTCGTCGCGCACGTAAAGAAGGCCGCAAGCGTGGACCGTCCGATCATCCTGATCTGCCGCAGCGGCAACCGCTCGCTCGACGCCGGCCGCGCGCTCGAAGAAGCCGGCTTTACGCAGGTCTCCAACGTGCTGCACGGCTTCGAGGGCGATCTCGACGACGGCCGCCATCGCAACGCCAGGAACGGCTGGCGCTACGATGGGCTGCCGTGGGAGCAATGCTGAGGATTCAGGGGGGCGCGATTCCTACGATCGTCCCGAGTCCTCGATGCTGTGCTTCGTATCTGCATTTCCCTCCCCTGAATCCTTATCAGAACCGGAAATGAAGCGGCATGTGCACGTCCTTGTCCATGACGCCCGCGATCCTGTGCACTGATTGCGGACGGCGTCCGCGTTAAGGATTCCGGGAGCGAGAATCGGATCGACAGAGAGGTTGAGGAACCCTCGCAGGGACCCGCCAAACGGCGATCCCGGAATCCTCGTTGAGAAAGCCTCGCAAGGGCCGGCTAGACTGTGGACCCGGAATCCTCAAATTCCGAAACGAAGTCGTAGTACTTGTAGATGGCGGTGTCGAGCGGTATGTCCGCCACTTCGCGGATCGCGAGCGTGGGGCCCGCCGGCCCGACGGCAAACGACCAGGCGTGCGCGACATGTTCGTGGAAAGCCTCGGGCATAGTCGCGGCGGCGAGGACGCGGAGTTCGAATCTGCCGTCGCGGAACTGCTGGATCTGATAGCGGCGGAGATTGCGCCCGGTGCCCGCCCACGTTTCCTGCAACGCGGTGCGCAGTGCGCCCACACGCTCCAGCGTCCCCGCCGGCAGCGATGCGATGCGACTGCAGCGGCCATGGATCTCGCCGAACGATGGCAGCGTCCGGCCGCAGGCACAGGCGCCGTCGAGCGCCGTCACGAGATCGTCCGTGTCGTAGCGCAACAGCGGCATGGCGGCGTTCTGCAGGCCGGTGACGAGGAGGCGTCCAGCCCGGCCGGCGGGGACGGGTATCCCCGCTTCGTCGACGATCTCGACGATGCAATGCTCGCGGTGCACGTGATAGCGGCCGCCCTCGCAACGCGCGGCGACCATCCCGATTTCGTTCAGGCCGTAACCGTCCCGCAACGGCGCGCCATAGACTGCTTCGAGATGCCTGCGCGTAGCCGGCGTCAGCACTTCGGATATCGCCGTCAACCCCCGCAGGCTCGGGCATGGACGCTCGCCCGCAGCCGCCATGGCCAGATGCTCGAAGGAGTGCGAGCGTGTCAGCAGGTAGTCCGGACGTTCACGCCGCAGCCACTCGAGCTGCGCCTCGACGGGATTGGTGACGTTGAAATAGATGCCCGGGCCGGTCTCGAAGAAGAGGCCGGAGTATGCCCACCGGTCTGTCCGCAGCGTGTCCATCTCCGCCAGCCGTCCATCCGGCAACTGGGGAATCTTGTCTCCCAGCCGGATCGTGGCAAGCGTGCGCGCGGGATCGTGCCGGAACCACCGGTGGTAACGCTGGTTCAGGTAGCTGAACATGAGGTTGCTCTGCGCCGTGACCGCCACCGCCGTGGGCTGCCCGGTCGAGCCGGAAGACCGGCTCACGCCGAAGATCTCCTCGCCCGGCGGGAGCTCCTGCGGCTGCAGAGTGTCGAACTGCGCGACCAGTAGTTGCCTGGTCAGGCGCGGCAGGCGCGGCAGATCGCGGCGGTTCTTTATGTCCTGCACGTCCAGGCCGAGACGCGCAAAGAGGTCGCGGTAGTACGGAACCCGCGCGACAGCGGATTGAACGACGGCGCGAAGAGCGCCGCCTTCCCAGGCATCGCCATCATCCGGGGGCGCGAATTCGTTTTCGACCAGCTGGTCGAAAATGTCGAGCCCCGCGAATTCGGGGCGGAGTTTCCAGCGCTTCTGCTCGGC
>CAZQJF010000308.1:2157-4685 GCA_964593735.1 uncultured Streptomycetaceae bacterium
GCATCGCCAGTCCCGCGAGGACCAGCGCGAGCGTTCCCATCGGTGGCCTGGGTTCCTGCAAGGCGGGCATCCCGGACGGAATCCCCGATTCTACCGGTGGCGGTCCCCCGGCCTCCGGCAGGAGTGTGTCGGACCTAGTTCCGACACAACTCACCTCGCTGTGTTGCAAGTCTGCAGGCGGGTTTGAGTTAGGATTGTGTCGGAACCAGCGCCGGCACAATCCTCAGGCGTAAGCGTGCGCACCGTCCTCATCGCCGCGCTGGATGTCCCGCAGCAGGTAGTCAACGTCGCGGTCGTCGTCCGCATCGTCGGCACCGGCGTCCCAGGCTGCGTCCACCGGTTCCCCGGACGCGTCCAGCTCCACCGTGAGACCGCGGCGCGAGATTTCCTGCGCCAACTCTTCATCGGACATGTTCCCGAAACGGAGGAACTCCTGCTCTACCGCCAGCAGGAACCGGTGCGAGTGCTGGGCGATATCGAGCTTCTCGAGCTGATCGTTGATCAGCAGTTCTATGAGACGGTCCCGGTCCATGGTTGCCTGCCTTCCTGATCGTTGGGTTGTTCGAGCTGCAAGTGACCGGTTACAAGATCGCACTGTCAGATTGCGCGGATATGAACTCGGTGTAGTCCATCAGACGACCAGCCGGTGGGCGACGGCGTAGCGCACCAGCTCGGCATTGGTGGACACGTTCAGTTTCTTGAGGATGCGCGTTCGATAGGTGCTCACCGTGCTGGGGCTCAGGGACATCTCCCTGGCGATCTGGCTGATCGGCTTGCCGGAAGCGATCAGCCACATGATGCGATACTCGTGATCCGACAGCGAATCGTGCGGCGGCTTCTGGCCCTCGAACGCGAGGTCGAGCGCCAGCCGTTCCGAGAGCGCCGGACTCAGGTACTTGCCGCCGCCCGCCACTTTCTTGATGGCGGCCGTCAATTCCTGCGCGGCGCTCTCCTTGTTGATATACCCCGCGCCCCCGGCCTTCAGGACCCGCGTGGCGTGCACGTCCTCGGGATGGATGCTGAGTATCAGCACGGGTCGCGCCGGGAATTCCCGCTTGATCTCGCCCAGCAGCTCGAGTCCGTGCACGCCCGGCATGGAAAAATCGAGTACCGCCACGTCCCATTCGATCCGGCGCGCGAGGTCGAGCGCTTCGTCGCCGTCCCTGGCCTCGCCACTGACGACGACGTCGGGATCCGACATCAGAATCTGCTTGAGACCCTGTCGGACGACCGGATGATCATCGGCGATCAGCACCCTCATCGGGTCCGCCCGCGGAAATTCCGCTGCCTGCGCATGTGTGATTGAGCCGTCATGGGGGAAAATTATCGTCCCTTGCCAGCGGTATCCATGGCACGCTCGAATACGTCGCGACTAGTCCGGTTGGACCACAGCGGGCCATATAGTCCAAACGGACCATTCCCGCGCACAGCTATTTCTCGAAATCACGCATTCCGGGGTGCATGCTCTCTTCCGGGAACAGGATCACATGCCCCCATACTCCTCCTGCGTGCTCAATCTCGATCCGGCGGCCGAAACCGCGCGCATCGTGGAATTCATGCGGGCCCACGTAAACGGCACGCTGCGTCGCCGCGGCGCCGTAGTAGGGCTTTCGGGCGGCATCGACAGTTCCGTGGTTGCGGCCCTGTGCGCGCGTGCCTTCGGGAAAGACAGAGTGCTGGGACTGTTCATGCCCGAGCATCACTCCTCCGGCGATTCACTGCGGCTGGGCCAGACGCTGGCGGAAACGCTGGGGATCGAAGCGCTCATCGAGGATATCGCGCCCGCGCTCGAAAGCGCCGGCTGCTATCGGCGCCAGGAGGAGGCCATCCGCAGCGTCGTCCCGGAGTACGGCGCGGGCTGGAAGTGCAAGCTCGTGCTGCCGTCCATACTCGAAGGGGAGCGGTTGAACATCACGCGACTGACCGTGCAGAATCCAGCCGGCGAGACGATGACCGTGCGCCTGACGGCGCAGGCCTACCTGCAGCTCGTGGCCGCGACCAATTACAAGCAGCGCATCCGCAAGCTGACCGAGTACTACCATGCCGACCGCTTGAATTACGCGGTCGCGGGCACGCCCAACCGGCTCGAATACGACCAGGGCTTCTTCGTGAAGCAAGGCGACGGGGCCGCCGATTTCAAGCCCATCGCTCACCTCTACAAGACCCAGGTCTACCAGCTCGCCCGGCACCTCGAGATTCCCGCGGAGATCTGCACGCGTCCGCCCACCACCGACACGTTCTCGATGGAGCAGACGCAGGAGGAGTTCTATTTCGCCCTCCCCTACGATCGCATGGACCTGTGCCTGCACGCGCACAACCACAAGGTGCCCGCGGCTGAAGTGGCGCCGGTGGTGGACCTCACCCCCAGCCAGGTCGAGCGCGTCTACAAGGACATCGAGTCCAAGCGCCGCGCCACGCGCTACCTGCACGCGAGCCCGCTGCTCGTCGAGCCGGTGGCCGAAGTTTAGAACGGGCTCAAGAAATTGTATCTAGCCACAGATAAACACAGATGAACACAGATGAAACCA
>CAZQJF010000309.1:0-4662 GCA_964593735.1 uncultured Streptomycetaceae bacterium
AGGGCTTGCCTTCCCTCTCCCTCCGGGAGAGGGATTGAGGGTGAGGGAAAGAAGCCGCGCACCACAGGCTCATTTTGTTATGCACTCTTAGCGGTCAGCGGTTAGCTCAGAGCTGATAGCCAGGAGCTGATCGCCGGTAGCGCTATCCACATGCTGAGACGCGGCGGACCACACCGATCGCGGTAGAATTGCCGCTCCCTAAAGCTCTCCTGGACAGCATGTCCGCCCTTCTGCATCCCGAACATATATCCGCTGCCCGGACCGACCTCACACGCTTCCTCAACCCGCGCGGCGTCGCCGTCGTCGGCGTATCGAATGACTCCACGCGCATCGGCGGACAGGCACTGCGACTGCTCACGGATTTCGGCTACACCGGAAGGATCTATCCGGTCAATCCGAAGTATCCGGAGGTCAAGGGGCTGACCTGCTACCCCGATCTCACCGCCGTGCCGCAGCCCTGCGACGTCGCGCTGATCGCGCTTGCCGCGCCCCATGTGGCCGGCGCGATCGAGCAGTGCGGGAAAGCCGGCATCCCGTTTGCGCTCGTGCTTGCCGGCGGCTTCAGCGAGATCGGTGAAGAAGGGAAGGCGCTCCAGGAGCAGCTCATCGCGGCCGCGCGCAAGGCCAACGTGCGCATGGTAGGCCCGAACTGCCTCGGCATCCTGAACCTGAAGGATAACGCCCGCATCGGCTTCGGCGGCACGTCGCAGTTGAAAACGCTCATCCCGGGCCCGATGGCGATGGTGACCCAGAGCGGCGGCTTCGGGTTTGGCGTGCTGGCGGTCGCGGCGTACTACGGCATCGGCTGCAACTATGCGATCTCCAGCGGCAACGAAGCGGACCTCACGCTGCTCGACTGGATCGCCGACCTGGTGGAGCGGTCCGACATCGAGATCGTCGTGGCTTTCATGGAAGGCATCACCGAGGGGCGCCGCCTGATCGAGATCGGCGAGCGCGCGCTCGAGCTCGGCAAACCGATACTCGTCTGGAAGGTCGGCAATACCGACATCGGCAGCCGGGCGGCGACCTCGCATTCGGCGCGCATGACCGCCGGCTACGAACTGTATCGCGCGGCATTCAGGCGCGGGGGCCTGGTCGAGATCCGCGACGCAGACGATCTCGTCGACATCGCCAAGGCCTTCAGGATACACAAGCTGCCGGCCGGCAGGCGCGTGGGCGTGCTCACGCTTTCCGGCGGCGCGGGAGTGCTGCTCGCCGACCGCTGCGTGGAAAGCGGCCTGGAGCTGCCGGCCCTCTCCGGGGCAACGACCGCGAAACTGCGCGAAACACTCGTGGCGTTCGCTTCCTGCAACAACCCGGTCGATGCGACGGCGCACGGCTACAACGACAATTTCGCGTCCTACGGAAAAGCGGTGGAGATCGTGCTCGCCGATCCCGGGATAGATCAGGTGCTCGCGCGCGTGCCGCGCGGATCGGCGGCCCGGCCGTGGTCGGAAAATCTGCTCAAAGTCCTGCGCACGACCGACAAGCCCCTCGTACTCAACTGGCCCACCGCGCCGGACGACAATGGCGACGTGCTGGCGTACCTCGAGAAAAGCGGCGTGCCCTGCATACTGGGCGCGGGCCGCGCGGTTCATGCGCTGGCGGTGCTGACGGAGTTTTCCCGCCGGCGGCGCGAATTTCAGGAACGCGGAAAGCAGGCGTTCGAGCGGATGGTGGAACACCAGGCGCTGAATCTGCCCGCCGGAACCGCGACGCTGGGAGAACGCCGCTCCAAGCAGTTGCTCGCGCGCTACGGGATACCGGCGGTAAGGGAAGCGCTGCTGCAGCCCGCGGAAATCGAGCGCCTGCGCTCGGCGCCCCTCGACTTCCCTCTTGCGGTCAAGATCGAATCACCCGACGTGCCGCACAAGACGGAAGCGGGCGGCGTGAAGCTCGGCATACAGGACCTCGCCGGCCTGAAGCAGGCCGCGCGCGAGATCGTGGCGGCGGTGCGGAAGCACCAGCCGGACGCGCGCATCGATGGCCTGCTGGTGCAGGAGATGGCCTCGGGGGTGGAAGTCATCGCCGGCGCGGTGAACGATTCCTGTTTTGGTCCCACGGTTGCGTTCGGTCTCGGCGGCATCTACACGGAGCTGTTGCAGGACGTGACCTACCGCTTCGCGCCGTTCGGCGCGGACACCGCGCGGGAAATGATCGCGGAAATCAGAGGCGCGCCGCTCCTCACCGGCTATCGCGGGCGCCCCGCGCTCGATGTCGCGGCGCTGGCCGACGCCCTGGCGCGGCTGTCGCTGCTCATCGCCGACCACGCGCACCGCATCGCGGAAATCGACGTCAACCCGCTGTTCGTGCGCGAGCGCGGGGTTGTCGCTGCGGACGCGCTGATTGTGTTGAAGAGCTGATGTCAGGAAGCTCAATACCGAGCTCACGACGAGTCATGAAAGGAAGGACATGGAAGACCTGAAGAAGAAATCTCCGCTGGGCACGTATATCGATCATTGCAAGAAGGGCGAGCTCGCCTACCAGGTAGTGGAGGACGGCAAGCCGGTGTTCTTCCCGCGCTTCGTCGCGCCCGGGACCGGCAGCACGAAGCTCGAATGGCGGGTTTCCAAAGGTCTGGGCACGGTGCATGCAACCACCGTTGTCCACGCCAGGGACAAATCCCCCTGGAACGTCGCGCTGATCGATGTCGACGAGGGGTTCCGCATGATGAGCCGCGTCGAGGACATGGATCCGATGCAGGTGAAGATCGGCATGCGGGTCAAGGTGCGCATGCATCCGGGCGACGAGAAGCAGCCGCCTTATCCGGTGTTCACCGCCCTCACTCCTGACCTCTCTCCCAAAGGGAGAGAGGAAGTATCAGCCTCCCTTCTCCCCCCGGGAGAAGGGTCGGGGATGAGGGATGGGAGGCCCAAATGAGCCGCAAACGAGGCAGTGTTGCAGTAGTCGGCGCCGCCGAATCCGATCTGGGCCTGGTTGCGCCCGATACCAGCCCGACCGACTTGATGGCGCAGGCGACGCTGCGGGCGCTGGACGACTGCGGCCTCAAGCTCTCCGACGTCGACTGCGTTTTCGCGACGCACTCGCAGTCGCGCATGGCGGTGCTGCAGTTGTGCGAGTACCTGCGGATCAAGCCGCGCTATGCCGACAGCACGACGATCGGCGGCTCGTCCTTCATGTCGCACCTCGCGCACGCGCAGTCCGCGATCGAGAACGGCGACGCCGAGGTCGCCGTGATCGCTTATGGCAGCACGCAGCGCTCGGTAACACGCGCGGCGGCAAGCGGCCGTGAATTCAATTTCTACGAGACACCCTACCGGCCTTTCCTGCCGGCGAGCGCCTACGCGCTGGCGGCCTCGCGCCACATGCACCAGTTCGGCACCACGCGCGAGCAACTGGCGGAGGTCGCGGTTGCGGCGCGCAAGTGGGCGCTGATGAATCCGGCGGCGTGGGAGAAGGAACCGCTGACGATCGAGCAGGTATTGAATGCCCGCATGGTGAGTTATCCGTTCACGGTGCGCGACTGCTGCCTGGTCACCGACGGCGGCGGCGCGATCGTCATCACGTCCGCCGCGCGCGCGAAGTCCTTGAAGAAAAGTGCGGCATACGTGCTGGGCGTCGGCGAGTCGATCGGGCATGCCACGATCTCCAACATGCACGACCTTACCTTGACCGCGGCCGCGGAATCGGGACCGCAGGCGTTCAAGATGGCGGGGCTGAAACCCGCCGACGTGGACATGCTCTCGCTCTACGACGCCTTTACCATCACCCCGATCCTGTTTCTCGAGGACCTGGGCTTCTGTCCGAAGGGAGAAGGCGGCCGCTTTATATCGGGCGGCGCGATTGCGCCGGGAGGCAAGCTCGCCGTCAATACGAGCGGCGGCGGCCTGTCCTATTGCCACCCGGGCATGTACGGGCTGCTGGTGCTGATAGAAGCGATCCGGCAGGTGCGCGGGGAATGCGGTCAGCGGCAGGTCAAGGACTGCAAAGTCGCCCTGGCGCACGGCAATGGAGGGGTCTTGTCGAGCCAATGTACCGTTATTTTCGGCAACGATTCGTCCCTATAGAACGTGCGCACCGTGCGTCGCGAGCCTCCGGGGTCACATCCCCGTAAACGGAGCCCCTGTTCCGCCCTCCGACTCGCGCGGCAATGGCGGCGTGCTGTCGAGCCAGTGCACCGTGATATTTGGAAGCGATGCGGCCCTATAGATCGCCAAAAACGTAAGGAGCCCGTTCGTGTTGAGCCCTTCGACTCCATCCGTTCATCCTGTTGGCCGGTCTTACTGAGCGCTTCGACTCCGCCGTTCCGTTCGTCCTGAGCGTAGAAGGCACGACGGAGTCGAAGGATGAACGGTCTACGCTCAGGACAGGCTTCGGGCAGCGGAGTCGAAACATGAACGGCCGCAATTCAACACTGGTTCACCCTTCGACTCCGCGCATACGCGCGCAGTTTATCCTGAGCGTATCTCCGTTCATGCTTCGACTCCGGCAAGGCCTACGCTCAGCACGAACGGAGAGGAGTCGAAGGGCTCAGGGCGAACGGGATTTGCATCAGGCTGCCAGGATCTGATGGCAAGAGCCTGTTCCCCTGGAAGCGGCGCCAAGCAAGCGCCGTTCCAGGGAACGCTTTCAGGAATCAGCCCGTGCGGCCGTTCTGCGGTCCGTCGGACGGCGCGCCCGTCCAGGCGTCCCGCTGTGCAA
>CAZQJF010000310.1:0-4655 GCA_964593735.1 uncultured Streptomycetaceae bacterium
CGCATGATCTGGTCGTAGCGGTAGCGCGGGAAGGTCGCGCGGAACCACAGGAAGCAGAACAGGATGAAGGATGCTTTTGCGGCCAGCCACGGGAACCCGTCGGCCGCGAGCCAGGGCGCGCCGACGGAACTGGCGAGAGCGTCGGGCACGGGCGAAAGCCACCCGCCCAGGAACATGATCGACGCCAGCGCGGCGATGAGGATCATGTTCGCGTACTCGGCCAGGAAGAACACCGCGAACGCCATGCCCGAGTACTCGACGTGAAACCCGGCAACGATCTCCGACTCGCCTTCCGCAACGTCGAACGGGGCACGGTTGGTCTCCGCAACACCGGAAATGATGTACACCAGGAATATGGGAAAGAGCGGAATCCAGAACCAGTTGAGCAAACCCCAGTCACCCTGCTGCATGCGCACCACTTCGCCCAGGTTGAGGCTCTGGGCTGCCATCAGCACGCAGACCAGCGCGAATCCCATCGCCAGCTCGTAGGAAACCATTTGCGCGGCGGAGCGCAGCGCCCCGAGAAAGGCGTACTTGGAGTTCGACGCCCAGCCGGCGATGATGATGCCGTACACGCCCAGCGACGTGATCGCCATGATGTATAACAGCCCGGCGTCGATGTTGGCGAGCGCCCTCTCCGGCCCGAACGGGATGACCGCCCAGGCCGCCATCGCCGGCATGATCGCCATCACCGGCGCCACAACGAAAAGGAATTTGTTCGCCCCGGTGGGAATGATGATTTCCTTCACCAGCAGCTTCAGCCCGTCGGCGATCGGCTGCAGCAGGCCCCTGGGACCGACGCGGTTGGGGCCGATGCGCACCTGGATGTAGCCGATCACCTTGCGCTCGGCCAGGGTCAGGTAGGCCACGCACAGCAGCAGCGGCAGCACGATGGCCACGATCTTGACCAGCGTCCAGACCGCGGGCCACGCCGGGCCCAGCCAGGCTTGCGGATAGGCGAGTAGCGTTTCCACCATTACACGGCCACCGTCTGCTGTGCCGGGACGCGCTCTACGCCCAGTTCTCCGGACATAGCTCCCAGGCCGGCGGTTTCCGGCCGCGCCGTGGCCAGGCGAATGCAATTGACGGCCAGCTTGTCGTCGATGGCGGCCGCCACCACCGCTACCCCGCCGCCCTGGCGCACGCGCACCTCGTCGCCCTCGCGCAAGCCGAGCTGCTCGAACAGGGCTCGATTCATCGAGGCGACCGGCGGCGCCGCATCGCGCGTCTGTTGCAGCGAGCTTGAGCGGCGCACGATCGCATCGGCGGAATAAATCGGCACTTCAGCGATGCGCTCGAGCACCTCGCCCCTGCTGCGGGTCATCGCGCCGGCGGGCAGCGCTGGCAGACGATTGTCGAGCCTGCCCGGGACAGGTCCGGCGGCAGCGAGTGCCTCGTTGCGCACGTCCTCGGCGCTGTTGAAATCGAATCCGGCCAGCCCCAGGAGATTTCCGAGCACCCTCAGCACTTTCCACGCGGGGCGCGCCTCGCCCAGAGGCCGGACAACACCGTTGAAGCTTTGCACCTCCCCTTCCGTGCTGATGAACGTGCCGGCGGTTTCCGTGAATGTCGCTATCGGCAGCACCACGTGCGCATAGTCGACGGCCCGGTGCTGGTACGGGCTCATGGCCACCACCAGTTCCGCGGCCTTCATGGCCGCCATCGCCTGCCGGGGATCGTGGGTGTCGAGTTCCGCTTCGACGCCGAGCAGCAGATACGCCTTGCGCGGCTGCCCGAGCATCTCGCCGGCATTGAGACCGGACGGGGAACCAAACGGCACGCAGCCGGCGAGATAACCGCCAACACTGTTGGCGGCTTCTCCGAGAAATCCGAACCGGCCACCGGTCACGGCTGCCAGCTCCTGCGCAAGCGCGTGCAGCCGGGACGCGGCTGGATGGTGCTGCGCGAGGTTGCCCAGGAACACCGCGGCGTTCTTTCCCGAGATCAGGCTGTCCGCAATGCGCTTCGCGGATTCGGTCACTTGCACGCCCTCCACCGCGCCGCGCGCCGTCTCGGAGAGTGTGGCGTTCCTGGCTTCCGCCGCGGCTTTCAAGACCTGGGCAAGGGCTTCGGGCATGGCCGACGGCGCGACGACAGCCTTGTGCGCGACGCGCATCAGCAGGTTGTCGTCGAACGGATTGATGAGGCTCAACTGCAGCCCGCGTTTGGTCCCCTGGCGCAAGCGATGCGCCAGCAACGGATGATCTTTCCTCAGGGTGCTGCCGACGACGAGCACGCGGTCGAGCTTGCCCGTTTCCTCGACCTTCATCCCCAGCCACGGCGCACCGTTCGCCCTTCCGTCGGCGGCGAAATCCGACTGGCGCAACCGGAAGTCCACGTTGCCCGTGCCCAGCCCGCGCATGAGCTTGGCGAGCAGGTAGAGCTCTTCGAAGGTCTCGTGCGGCGTCGCGAGCGCGCCTATCGCGTCCGGCCCGTGCTGCTCGCGGATGCGCCCGAGCGCATTGACGATGTATTCGAGCGCAACCTGCCATTCGACCTCTGCCCACCGGCCGTCGCGCTTCAACATCGGCCGCGGCACGCGCTCCTCGGAGTTGAGGCCCTGGTAGGAGTAGCGGTCCTTGTCGGAGAGCCAGCACTCGTTGATCGCCTCGTTGTCGCGCGGCAGCACGCGCATGACCCGGTTCTGCTTGATGTGGACGGTGAGATTCGAACCCAGGCCGCAGTGCGGACTGACGGAAGGCCTGCGCGTGAGTTCCCACGGCCGCGCGGTATAGCGGAACGGCTTGGAAGTGAGCGCGCCCACGGGACAAAGGTCGATGACGTTGCCCGAGAGCTCGGAATCGACCGTCTTGCCCACGAAAGTGATGATCTCCGCGTGCTCGCCCCGCCCGATCATGCCCAATTCCATGATGCCGGCGATTTCCTGGCCGAAGCGCACGCAGCGCGTGCAGTGTATGCAGCGCGTCATGTCGGTGGAGATCAGCGGCCCGAGGTTCTTGTTGGTCACGACGCGCTTGGGCTCCTCGTAACGCGAGCCGCTCGCCCCGTAGCCCACGGCCAGATCCTGCAGCTGGCATTCTCCACCCTGGTCGCAGATCGGGCAGTCGAGGGGATGATTGATGAGGAGGAACTCCATCACCCCTTTCTGCGCGTCCACCGCCTGCTCCGAGTGCGTATAGACTTTCATGCCGTTGGTCACGGGCGTCGCACAGGCGGGCAGCGGCTTGGGCGCCTTTTCCACCTGCACCAGGCACATGCGGCAGTTCGCGGCGATCGAGAGCTTGCGGTGATAGCAGAAATGCGGAACGTAGACGCCCGCCTGGTTGGTGGCATCCATGATGGTGGACCCGTCGGGCACCTCCATCGACTTTCCGTTGATTTCAATCTCTAGCATGCGTTACCTCGGTCCCCCGGCCGCACGATGACCCGTTTCGCGAGCTGCTTTGCTAACCCTGGACACCCGACACTCGACCGTCATAAATAGTCCGGCACCAGGCACTTCTGGTGCTCGATGTGGTGGACGAATTCGGCGCGAAAATGCTTGATGAAGCTCTTGACCGGCAGCGCCGCCGCATCGCCCAGCGCGCAGATCGTGCGGCCCGCGATGTTGTCGGAAACGTTGTTCAGCAGATCGAGGTCCTCGAGCTTGCCCTTGCCGCGCTCGATGCGATCCACCATGCGGTACAGCCAGCCGGTGCCCTCGCGGCACGGCGTGCACTGCCCGCAGGATTCCTCGAAGTAGAAGTACGACAGCCGCAGCAGGGAACGCACCATGCAACGGGTCTCGTCCATGACGATGACCGCGCCGGAACCGAGCATGGAGCCCGCCTTCGCAATCGAGTCGTAGTCCATGTCGGTCTTCATCATGATGTCCGCGGGCAGCACCGGCATCGAGGAGCCGCCCGGTATGCACGCCTTGAGGCTGCGCCCGCCCCGCATGCCGCCCGCCATCTCCAGCAGCCTGGAGAACGGCGTGCCCAGCCTCACCTCGAAATTGCCCGGGCGCGCGACGTCTCCCGACACGGAGAAGATCTTCGTCCCGCCGTTGTTGGGTTTGCCCAGCTCGAGAAATGCTTCCGCGCCGTTCAGGATGATCCACGGCACGGCCGCGAAGGTTTCGGTATTGTTGATGGTGGTGGGCTTGCCGTAGAGGCCGTAGCTCGCCGGAAAGGGCGGCTTGAAGCGCGGCATGCCCTTCTTGCCTTCCAGCGATTCGAGGAGGCCCGTTTCCTCGCCGCAGATATACGCGCCGTAGCCGTGGTGGTTGTGGAGTTCATAGGCAAAACCCGAGCCCATGACGTCCTTGCCAACATAGCCCGCGGCGCGCGCTTCATCGAGCGCGTCCTCGCAGCGCTCGAAAACCTCCCAGATCTCGCCGTGTATGTAGTTGTAGCCGGTGTGCGTGCCCATCGCGTAGCCGGCGATGATCATGCCCTCGATCACGGCATGCGGGTTGTAGCGGAGGAGATCGCGGTCCTTGAAGGTCCCCGGCTCGCCTTCATCCGAGTTGCACACCACGTATTTCGCGCCGGGGAACTGGCGCGGCATGAAGCTCCATTTCAATCCGGTGGGAAACCCGGCGCCGCCGCGGCCGCGCAGCGCCGATTTCTTGAGTTCCGCGATGATCTGGTCGGGCGGGATCTTCTCGCCGAGGATCTTCCTCAGCGCGCGATAGCCGCCGCGCGCCTCGTAGT
>CAZQJF010000311.1:0-4652 GCA_964593735.1 uncultured Streptomycetaceae bacterium
AGTTTCACGCGCGCGAGCGCGGGAAATTCGCGTGGCCCCGATACCTGCGAATCCGATCGCGAGCAGCAACAGCAACGATGGTTCGGGAACGTTGGCGCGCCGCCCGCGACGAAAGTCCTCGGCAGTCACGAGGATGACCGGGTCGGAAGCGTCGCTGATCAGCAGCGAGTTGTCCGGCCTGAAGAACATGCCCCGGGGATCGAACTTGTCCAGGTCTCCGGCGACCCTGAGGGAAGCGACGACTTCGCCCTCGGTGTCGAGCGCCACTACGTCGCCGAGGGTTCCGCCGCCGTTCAGGGACCCCGAGATTGAAACCAGCAACAGGTCTCCCGGTATGCCCAGGCCGAGCAGGAAATCCGCCGGTGCAAACGCCATCTGGCGCAAACCCGTCTGGCCGGCGAAGAGCGATATTGTCGCGAACGAGCTCGCCGCGCCCAGGGCGTCGATCGCAATGATCGTTCCGGCAAGGGGGTCGCTGGCCAGCAGCCGGCCGCCGGCCGCACCGAACCCGTCCGGCGCGAACGCCAGGCCGAAGGCCTGGGTAAGGAGCGCGTTATCCGCAAAGTGCGTCAATTGTCCGTCGGGCGCGATCGCGTTGATGCGGCCGCCGTTCTCCACCTCGCTCATGATAAGTTGCCCGCCCAGTTCGCCGAAACCGGCGGGCGCCAGCAGGGCCTGGTTGAACGGAGTGTCGGGGTACGTTCCGAAGAGCTCCTGGTTGCCGAGCGCGTCGTAAGTGTGCGCGATTCCGTTCAGCGCCCCACTGGCCGCGGTATCGCGGCCTACGGTCAGATACCGGCCGCCTCTGGCGCCCCACTCCGGGGTCGAGGGCAGGAACAGCCCGGCCAGAATGTCGTGGACGTTGCCGCTCGAAAACGCCACCGGAGCGCCGCCGCCTTGCGGCACGATCCACACATTGTGAAGATTCGGATCGTCGAGATTCCTCGCCGCATCGGGGATGAAATAGGACCCGGCGTGCTGCCCGAAGCCTTCCGGCGCCTGCGAGATCGTTTCGGGCGTCAGCATTCCCGCGGAAAATATCGTGACCGCGGAAACCGGCCCGGCAAGCAGCAGCGCCGGCAACAGCGCCAGCGTCCAACACGACCGAATACCGTTCGAGTTCATCGATGGGTCTCCTCGTCAGATTTTGCCATCTTACCGCGGGAAACCCGCTCCTCGCGCCGATCGCGCTCGATCGCCGCCGGATCGCGGCCGGTCGGATCACCGTAGCCGCCGCCCCCCGGGGTGCAAATCCGGAACACGGAGCCGCGCTCGAGCCGCAGGTCGGCCGCCGCCGCCGGCAGTCTGAGCTCCCCGGGTGTTCCCGGGTTGAGTATGAACGCGCCGGTCGCTCCCGCTCCCCCGCCGGCTGCGCCTCTCGCCGCAACGTGCTGCCTTTCCGAGGACAAGCTCACGACGATGTCGTCGGCGAGCACGCGGTAATCGCGCACGACGCCCGTGCCCCCGACGAACTGCCCGCTGCCGCCCGAGCCGTCCCACAACGCATAGCGCTCGATTCGAAACGGGTAAGCGTGCTCCAGGGCCTCCACCGGCAGATTGGATGACCCCGACGCGTGCACGCGCACGCCATCCACTCCGTCGCGATTCGCGCGCGCGCCCATGCCGCCGGCGACCGTCTCGTAGTTCACGAAATACACGCCGGTGCGCGGATCGGTCCCGGAGAGGACGTGAAGATGGTGCGGACCGCAGCCCACCAGCGCCTTCGCCGGCAGCGCCTGCGAGAGCGCGCCCGCGATAACGTCGCCCAGCACGCTGGCGGAAATCGAGCGGCAGCCGATGGCGGCCGGCGGCACCGGTCCAACCACGCTGCCCGGCGGCGCGCTGACGTGGATCGTGCGGTAGTAGCCGGCGTTCGCGGGCACTTCCGGGTCGAGCAGGCTCTTCGCAACGGTATAAATCGTCGCGAGCAGGGCGCGGTAGGGAATGTTGCGCGCGCTTTCGAGTTGACGGCCCGAGCCCGCGAAATCGAAATCGAGCCGGCTCCGGCTCACCGTCAGCGCGAGCCGTATCGGACAGGTCTCCCCTTCCGAATTGCCATCCAGAAAGTCCTCGGCGGTGTAGCGCCCCGGCGGCAGCCGTCCGATCGCCGCGCGGAAGCGCCGTTCGGTGAAGTCGAGATAGCCGGCTATGGCCGCCTCGGTTTCCCGGGCGCCATAGCGCTCGAAGAGTTGCAGCACGCCCCGCGTCCCCACGGTGTTGGCCGCGAACTGCGCCTGAAGATCGCCCACGCGTTCGTCGGGTGTGCGCGAATTGAGCAGGATCAGGTCGAACACGTCCCGGTTGACCTTGCCGGCGCGCATGATGCGCACCGGCGGGATCCGCAGGCCTTCCTGGTAGATCGACTTGCATACCGCCGCCTCGGACCCCGGGACCATGCCCCCGACGTCGGCGTGATGCGCGATATTGGCGACGAACGCAGCGATGCGCTTGCCCAGGAACACCGGTGCGATGATCGTGATGTCCGGGAGGTGGGTGCCGCCCCCGTTGTACGGATCGTTGGCGACGAACATGTCGCCGGGCACGATTTCCTCCCGCGGATAGCGCTTGAGTATCTCGTCCACCGCCCCGACCATGGATCCCAGGTGTATCGGAACGCGCTGCGCGAGCGCGATGACCTCGCCCTTCGCGTCGAATATCGCGGTCGAGCAGTCGGCGCGCTCCTTGATGTTGGGCGAAAACGCGGTGCGCTGGAGCGTCGCGCCCATCTCCTCCGCGGTCGCGAGCAGGAAGCGCGCAACGACTTCAGCCCGGATCGGGTCTACTTTGCTCTGCTTGCGTTGCTTCGTGCTCATGTAGCTCCTGTATTGACGCAAACGTTCTTCATCCCGAGTGGCGTCGCCCCGGCAGGTCTCAGGCCGGGGCCCAGGCAGATTACTGGATCCCTGCCTTCGCAGGGATGACGGAGGTTGCAAATATCGGCCGAATTCCAGTCCAGTTCCGGGATCCACGCGCCATGCAGTACGCCCATCAAAGCAGGTCGTGGCAAAGATCCCGCCAGTCCGGGTTTTTCTGCTCTATCAACCGCAGCTTCCACGCCCGCTTCCATTTCTTGATCGCTTTTTCGCGTGTGATCGCCGAGTCCATCGTCTCGTGTTGTTCGAACCAGACGACATCGTGCACGCCATAGCGCTGCGTAAACCCGTCTACGAAGCCGTTTCTGTGCTCCCATGCACGCTTCACCAGATTGGACGTGACGCCGACATAAAGAGTCCCATTACGGCGACTGGCTAGTATGTAAACGCAGGGTTGCCTGGTCATGACCGGCCACGGTGATCAGCTCTCCAGCGATATATAACGGCGCAAAGACAGATTCGTGCACGCTGCCTTCTGACGGAACCTCAGTCACCTGGATTCCCGCCCCCCTGCGGAGCGTTTCCGGTCAGACCGATTTCGCGCGGCGGTGCCCAGATCCATATGCAAGTACCCAAGCTTATCGCCCTTGACCTTCGCACCCGGCGGCACCACCGTAGTCGCGTCCATCTGCTCGATGATCGCGGGCCCGGTTATGCGGCAGTCGGCGGAGAGCCGGTCCCGGTCGTACACCGGCGTTGCGACGAATCCGCTGCCCGGAAACCATACTTTGCGGCGCTCGACGAGCGCCTGTTTCGCGTCACCGCGGCGTGCAACCCGGGTGCTTGCGCTCGGCGTCGCGCGCCGCCTTGCCGTCACGACCAGCCTCAGGTTGACGACTTCCACCGGCTGGCTGCGCATGTCGTAGCCGTACTGGTCCTTGTGCCGGTGATGGAACGAGACCACCAGCGCGGCGAGCGATCGCTCGTGCAGCCGGCCGTCCTTCAGCTCCATGCTGAGCTCGTAGTTCTGCCCGAGGTAGCGCAGGTCGGCGTACCACTGGAAGCCGGCACGGCTCTCGCCCTCGCCCTTCAACCATTCGGTACCGCGCTTCCTGAGCGTCTCGAAGCCGGTATTGAGCGCCGCCAGGCGGTCCGGGTGGGCGCGCACCAGCCGGGTCAGGCTGAAATCGCCGCGCACGTCGGCGTGCAGCAGGCCGATCGCCGAGAGCAGTCCCGGCCGCGGCGGGACCAGCACGTTGCGCATGCCCATGTTGTGCGCCACGTCGGCCGCGTGCAGGGGGCCCGCGCCGCCGAACGCGACCAGCGTGAAGTCGCGGGGATCCTCGCCCTGCTCCACCGAGATCACGCGCACCGCGCCCATCATATTGGCGTTGATGACCTCGATCACGCCGGCCGCGGCCTTCACAGAGTCGACGCCGAGCGGCTCCGCCAGTCCGGCGATTGCCTGCCGCGCCAGGTCGGCGTGCATCGCCATGCGCCCGCCGAGCAGCGTGCGTGGATTCAGGCGGCCCAGCACCACGTTGGCGTCGGTCACCGTAGGGAGCGTGCCGCCGCGGCCGTAAGCGGCCGGGCCGGGATGCGCGCCGGCACTTTGCGGCCCGACCTTGAGCAGTCCGCCGGCATCGACCCATGCGATGCTGCCGCCGCCGGCGCCTATGGTATGGATGTCGATGGTTCGCGTGCGCACCGGGAACCCGCCCATCTGGCGCTCGCTCTTCTTTGCCGGCTCTCCGTCGCGGATGAGGCAGACGTCGGTGCTCGTTCCGCCCATGTCGAAGGTGACGAGATTGGGGAGTCCCAGTTGCCCGCCCAGGCCCA
>CAZQJF010000312.1:0-1243 GCA_964593735.1 uncultured Streptomycetaceae bacterium
CGGCCTACGCTCAGCACGAACGGAGAGGAGTCGAAGGGCTCAGCACGAACGGAGAAGCGAAGAGCTCAGTGCGAACGGGATTCTGGATCAGCTGCCAGGCCCACCCCTATTTAGCGTCGTGCGAGGCGATCGCCACGACCGCGGGATGGCCTGACCGATTGCTCCACGCGTGGTTCGTACCGCGTTGAACGACGATTTCCCCCGCCCGCAGCGGCACCTCCTGCGTATCGAGGACCAGCACGATCTCTCCTTCCAGCACCATGCAGAAATCCAGGGTACGCGTCTTCTGCATGTACGGATGCGGCGCCTGCGGCGAGTACGTCGACGCGTCCGGCGCGCCCACAGCCTGAAAGTACGCTTTGACCTCGCGCTCGCCGGCCTTGCCTTTCCATGCGGCGTCGGGTGGGTAAGTGCAGACGTTCAGCACCGAGCCCCTCCGCGGCGGCACGAGCACGTTGGGCAGGTGCAGCGTCTCGTAGACGAGCTTCGCCGGAAAACCGTCGACGACCCACATACGGTGCAAGGCGAAGCCCGGGCGGGCGGGATCGGCGCGCACGTCCGGTGATGCCGAGTCCCCGACGAGGCTCGACTTTCCCGCCTCGCGATCGATGGCGACGATACGGCGCTGCGGCTTCACGCCGGCGGGGAGCTTCTGATTCTCCGGCGGTCGCATCGGCTTGTCGTTCCCCTGTACGGTGCCCGCGGGACCGTCGGCGAATTCCGCGTCGAACATGTCGAACGCCATCAAGCAGCCGGTCCTCGAGCTGTCCCACAGGTGCCAGGCGCCGACGTCGATGACCACGTCGCCGGGCTTGAGCGTGAGCGTGCGATCGTCGAGTTCCATCACGCGCTCGCCCGAAAGCAGGATGCCGTAGTCGACCGATTGGGTCTTGTGCATGTACGACCGGTTGTAGTGATTGCCGCCGCCGCGATCCCAGGTGCGGCCGTGAGATTCCGGCGCCTTGTACGGCTCGTTCGGCGGCGACTCCGCCGTCTTCGCCAGCCAGTGCACGACGCGGAGGTGCCCTCCCCCGACCGGGCAGGGAAACTCGTCGTTCCACGTCCCGGCGTCCTCCGCGCCATCGAGCGCGGGCGGCGTCTCCCGCCACACCCAGAAATCCGTGTGGCCCCTGCCTTTGATCTGCGTTTCGTGCGCGCCCGGGGACGGTCCATCCCAAACCACCCTGGATCTGCCCCGTTCGTCGTTACCCGTCACGACGCGCCGGATCGGTGTCAGTGCCAT
>CAZQJF010000312.1:1343-4634 GCA_964593735.1 uncultured Streptomycetaceae bacterium
ATCTGCCCCGTTCGTCGTTACCCGTCACGACGCGCCGGATCGGTGTCAGTGCCATGTTTTCCCTCGTTCGATTGAAATTGGATTGATTGAATTTCTAGCATTACCTTTCCAACACGACCTCCTCACCTGGGACGACGAGGGAAAACAGATCATTCCGCCTGCGGCGGAATGTAGGTACGAAGCTCAATCGTCGAGTTTACGGGACGAACCTGTACGGGTGTCACCGGTAATAGTGCCTGGGCATATTGGTTTTGAATTTCTGTTGCGTGTATTTCCGTGTGTTTCCGTGGCTGAACTGTTACGTTCCTATCCCGCCCGGACGGCGGCGCCGGCGCCGTTGCCGGCAATCCGCCCGAACACCAGGCCGGAAACGAGCCCCGTGCCCGCCGGGTAGTTGAAATAGAAGATCCCCCCCACCATCTCGCCCGCGGCGTAAAGCCCCGGTATCGGGTCGTAGCCCAAATCGAGCACCTGCCCCGTTTCGTGATTGATGCGCAGGCCCCCGAAGGTAAAGGTGATGCCGCAGGTCACGCCGTAAGCCTCGAACGGCGGCGTGTCCAGAACGTGCGCCCAGTTCGATTTCGGCGGCTCTATGCCCTCGGCGCAACGCCCGTCCCTGATCGCGTGATTGTAGGCAACGTCGGTTTTCACCGCGGCGTTGTACTCGCGCACCGTCTTGAGGAATTGCCGGGAATCGACGCCTTCCAGCTTCCCGGCAAGCTCCTCCAGCGTGTTGGCGGCGACCCTGGTGACGTTCCTGCCGCTGTACTCCTTCTTCAGGAGCGGCTTCGACTTGGCATCGAACACCTGGTAGGCGAACTGTCCCGTCTGCTTCAGCACCTCGGCGCCGTACTTGGCATAGGTGTAGTTGTAGAAGTCCGCCCCCTCGTCCACGAAGCGCTTGCCCTCCGCGTTGATCATGATGGAGTACGGGTAGCTGTGCCGGTACGGGTCGTGCGAGCGCTCGACTTCGCCGAACTCCGGCGCGTGGCGCTCCCAGGACACCGCATGGCGGCCCGACCAGTTGCCGTAGGGACAGGCGCCGATTTCGAGCGCCATCTTCAAGCCTTCGCCGAGGTTGTGGCGCGTGCCGCGGACCTTCGCGAGCTCCCATCCCGGGCCGAGGTAGCGCGTGCGCCATTCGGGGTTGGCCTCGAAGCCGCCGCAGGCGAGCACGACCGCGCGCGCCTGAAACTCGACCGGCTTGCCTTTCTGCTTGGCGCGAACGCCCAGCACGCGCTGCCCGTCGTAGACGAGGGATATCGCCCGCGTCTCGTAGAAGATCTCGACACCCTTTTTCTCCGCGGTCCTGGTGAGATCCGCCACCAGGCCCGCGCCGCCGCCGTTCACGGTGAGCGGGAAGCGCCCGAAAAACTTGCGCTTGCCGTTGACGATGGCCGACTGCGCGCCGTAGTTCGGCACGAAGCTCGCGCCCTGGGTGCGCAGCCACACCATGCCCTCGTGGCTCTTCGTGATCAGCGCTTCGCTGAGGTTCGGATCCGTGCGGTAGCTCGTGACGCGGTACAGATCGTCGTAAAACTCCTCGACGGAGTTGCTGTCCCAGTCGGTGTTTTTCGCCTCGTCTTCCGGGATATCGGTGATCTGCTGGAGATCCTCGACCGAGCTGTACGCAAAGCGCATGACCCCCCCGGCGAAGCGGCTGTTGCCGCCGGATTCATCGATCGACGCGGCTTCGAGCATCGCCACCGTGGCGCCCAGGTCCCGAGCCGACAGGGCCGCACACAGTGCAGCGTTTCCTTTTCCCACGACCACTACGTCATACGCTTTCACGGTTCATCCTCGTTTTTCAGGTCCTCCCTCATCCCAACCCTTCTCCCGGAGGGAGAAGGGGCTTGTCTTCCCTCTCCCTTCGGGAGAGGGACCGAGGGTGAGGGAGCGTTTGGCACGGAGTCGCCGCTCAGGCGATGCTGCGTTCGCGCTGCTTCCGGGTCACGCCGCCCGCGGCAGCCTCGGGCGCCAGGAGCGCAGTCAGGTCACGTACCGCAGCCAGCGTCTCGAGCGACTCGATCGCACGGCAGGCTCGCGCCACGGCCTCGGCCGACAGCAGGCGCCCGGCGCAATTCTCGAATTTCGCCTTCATGTCCTCGTAGGCGATGGGATTGTCCGCAGCCCTCCCGAGAGGCCTGTCCACCTTCTCCGAGAACGTTCTGCCGTCGGTCAGCGTTATCTTCACTTCGGCGTCGAACGGATCGTCGGCCGCAAAGGGCTTGCCCGTGTAGGGCGAGGCGTGGACCCGCTTCAGCAGGTCCTGCGCCGCCGGATCGCGGTGGGCGTCGCCCTCGAAATGCTCCAGCACGACTTTGCCCTCCAGCAGCGCGCGGGTGACGCAGTACTGCACGCTGAACTTGGCTTCCAGCGGACCGTTGGGATCGGGCCGGTCGGTATGGGCGAGCCCCGACTCGGACGTCCACGAATCGACGCGCGCCACCGCGTGAGGGTCGAACGGTCCGTGGCGCCGCACCAGGTTCCGCGTCGCCTCGACCGCGGAGTGGGTGCTGTAGCAACACGGATAGAGCTTGTAGCTCGCGCCCGGGGCGAGCAGCTCCCAGTCGCCCCACCCGGCGAGAGCGCGGGATTCGTCGTAGGCGTCGGTCCCGCTGAAGACCTTGAAGAAGCCCTGCTTGTGCTCGAACGCGCCGGGATTGGCGGTGAAACCCTTGCGCGCGAGCAGCACCGCCTGCAATCCGCCGCGCGCGCATTGGCCGGCGTGCAGGGGTTTTGTCATCGTTCCGAAGTTGGCCTTCGTTCCCGCCGCGAGCGAAGTGGCAAGCGCGAGCGCGGTCTCGGTCTGTGCCACGGTCAGCTTGAGCAGCCGCGCGCAAGCGGCGGCTACCGCGAACACCCCCAGCGTCGCGGTCGGGTGCCATCCCTTGCGGGAATGGGGGGGATTGACGCAGCGTCCGATGGCGGCGCCTACCTCGTAACCGGCGGCGTGGGCGAGCAGCAGGTCGCGCCCGCTGGCGCCATACGCTTCTCCCGCCGCCACCAGCGCCGGCACCATCACCGCCGATACGTGCCCGCCGAAGCTTTTCGCCGTGTTGTCGAAATCGAGCGCGTGAGCGGCGGTGCCGTTGACGAGCGCGGCATCGAGCGGACGCGCGCGCCGGCCGCTGCCGAGGATAAGGCACGGACCATCGTCCGGACCGAGTTCCAGCACCTCCTCGACGATCCGCGGCGCCTCTTCAACGAAACCGGCCAGCGTAACGCCCAGGGTGTCGAGGACGGCGACCTTCGACCAGTAGTGGGCCTGCGGCGGAAGGTCGTCATACT
>CAZQJF010000313.1:0-4630 GCA_964593735.1 uncultured Streptomycetaceae bacterium
CTGTGCGCCGCGCTGATCGCCGCGCCTTCGCCCGCGGGACTGCCCGAGGCGGGCAAGCGCGTGATCGCGGTCGCACTGCTGGCCATCGGGCTGTGGTGCACGGAAGTGCTGCCGGCCGGAGTCACCAGCCTGGTACTGATCGTCGCACTGGTCCTTTCGGGCGGCGTTCCCGGCTTTCCCGAAGCGCTCGCGGGCTTCTCGGACCCGGTTGCCTACTTCCTCATCGGGGTGCTCACGATAGGCCTGGCGGTGTCCCGCAGCGGACTGGCCGAGCGGGTGGCGCGTTTTTTCCTCCGCAGATCGCAAGGCAACGCCCGCTCGCTGTACTTCCAGCTGCTGCTCGCTTTTCCGCTGCTGACGATCCTCCTTCCGTCCGCCACGACGCGCACGGGCATCCTCGTGCACGTCTACGAGCAGGCCCTCGAGCTCGGGCAGGTTCCGCGCCGCGCGCCTCTCGCGCGGGCGATCATGATGGCGCTGAGCTCGATCAACCGGCTCGCCTCCACCGTCCTGCTGACCGGCGGCATTACGCCGGTAGTGGCGGCGGCGCTGATCGGCGGCATCTACTGGAGCCAGTGGCTCCTGCTCATGAGCGTGCCGTTCCTGGCGCTGCTGGCGATTGGAGCGTCGCTCATCTACCTTCTGTACCGGCACGGATTCGATCTGAAGCTGCCGGTGCTGCCGACCGGCGAGGCGCGCCCGATGACGGGCAGGGAAAAGCGTACCGTGGCGATCACGGCATGCGCGGCCGTGCTCTGGATGACCGACGCCCTGCACCACTGGCACCCGGTCGTCCCCGCGCTGCTCGCGTGGATCTTTCTGCTCATGCCGCGGATCGGCGTGCTGACCTGGAACGAGTTCGAGCGCGGCATCGGCTGGACCAACTTCCTGGTACTCGCATCCTCGCTCTCGCTGGCCCGCGCGATCACCAGCAGCGGCGCCAGCGCCTGGATCGCCCAGCTCATCGTGCAGTCCGTGCCGCAGTTTCGCGATCAGCCCGTCCTGGTGATCGCGATCCTGCTCGTTGCATCCGTGCCGGCGCGACTGCTCATCCCCAATATCACCGGCTTTCTCGCAACCACCATACCGATCGCGATGTCCATAGGCGCCGCGACCGGGGTGAATCCGATGATCTGCGGGCTGGCGGTCATGATAGCCGGCGACGCGGTGCTGTACTACCCTGCCCAGAGCGCTTCGTCGCTCGTCGTCTACGAGCGCGGCTATCTCACCGCGCCCGAGATCTTCCGCTTCGGGGTCCTGATGACGCTGGTGGCGTTCGTGGTGGTGCTGGTGATCGCGTTGCCCTATTGGACCGCGGTGGGCGAGCCGTTGCGGATAGGGTGATCAGTCACGCCCCTCCTTGATCGAAACCCGCCAGTGGATGCGGTCTTCCTCCGGCGGATAGTCTCCCGCCGCCTTGTGGTACGAGCACCGGTTGTCCCAGATCACGATGTCGCCCTTGCGCCACTGGTGCCGGTAGGTGGCGTCCGGCTGAATCATGTAGCCTCTCAGTTCCTCGATTAGCGCGTCGCTCTCCTGCTCTGGCAAGCCCTCGATGCGCAGGATCTTGCCGGGATCGAAGTACAGCGCCTTGCGTCCGGTCTCGGGATGGGCGCGGATGATAGGATGCAGCGCCGGTTTCTCATTGCGGTCCTCCTCGTTGAGGAGCGCCTGTTTCTTCCGGCGGCCGCCGTAGACGTAGGCGCCGTACAGCCCTTCGAGGCGCTGCTTGAGCGGTTGCGGCATTGCGTCATACGCCGCGTACATACTCGCGAAATGGGTGTCGCCGCCGGTGCTCGGCACCGCGAGCGCATAGAGTTGGGTCGCCTTGAACGGCACCTGATCGTAGGCGCCGTCGGTGTGAAAACCCTCGGCGCCGCGTTTGTAGATCGCCATGTCGAGGTTGCCGTCCGCACCGAACTTGTTGATGCCGAGCACGGTGATCTCGGGACAGTCCGGATGGCGGGTGCTCTTCGACGGGTGCGGGTGCACCAGCCCGAAGCGGCGGCTGTAATTCAGGAAATCCCCGATCTGGAGGTCCTGGCCCCGCACGCAAATGACGTTGGAGTCCAGCCACGTGCGATAGATCACGGCAAAGCCTGCGTCGTCGAGCGATTTCACGTCGACCCCGTTGATCTCGGCGCCGATCTGCGAGCCCAAAGAGCGAACTTCCATAACGGTCCCTCCTTTAGCGCAACTGAATCGTAGCACCGTCTGAGCCCTTCTACTCCATCCGTTCTGTAATCCGTTCGTCCTGAGCCCCTTCGACTCCGCCGTTTCTCCGTTCGTCCTGAGCGTAGCGAAGCGGAGTCGAAGGATGAACGGCCTCGATGCAATGACTTGTTCACCCTTCGACTCCTCGCATACGCGCGCAGTCTATCCGGAGCGCATCTCCGTTCATGCTTCGACTCCGGCGAGCCCTACGCTCAGCACGAACGGAGAGGAGTCGAAGGCTCAGGGCGAACGGGGTCTTGCGTCGCGCTCCTAGCCCCGTTTGGCGAAGGCGCCGGCCAGCCGGGTGTTCTTGAAGCGGGAGACCGCCCGCTCCACGGCGCTGAGGGTGCCCTGTCCGCCAAAGGTGAGGAGGTAGTCGTAAACCGAGACGCCGGTGTGCACCGGAAAGGCGGCCGCCGTCTGAAGCACGTACCCGGCGTCGCCGATCGCCGCAATCAGCTTGCCGAGCTGGCCGTCCGCTCCGCAGCGGGATGCGATGACGAGCATGTCGGGTTTCTCGCTGAACGCGGGCGCGGTGGAAACCGCCCACCAGCTGGCGACCGCGCCGTCGTCGATTTCACGGTCCATCACTTCCAGCCCGCTCACCACGCCGGGCAGCGATGCCGAGCCGACCACCGCGAGAGATCCGTCGCCGGCCATCACCGCCCGTGCCGCCTCGACCGAGTTGAGACCGTGCGCTTCCCGGGGAACGCCCGCGAATTCGCGGTCGAGGTAGGTGGCGCACTGATGGATGGAGCCGTGGCCGGTAATCCGGCGTATGTCGCTCTTCCGGGCGCCCGGCTTGACGTAGAGGCTGCACTTCAGCGGCTGCGCCAGCTCCGCGATCACGTGGAAGCCGTGGGCAATGACGGGGCCGCCATGGTGAGGCTGACCGGTCCGCTCGGCGCCCACGATCACGGCGTCGACCGTGCCCTTCTTCAGCTCCTGCCAGCAATCGTCCATCGAGGGGAAGTAGACGGCCTCGCTGAACTCCGGGTGCAGCTCGCGCATGCGGCGCGTGGCCTCCCCGGAAAAAGTCGCCGCGCTGCCCAGCGTGCCTATCCTGATCTTCGTTGCGTTCGACATGTCTACCTTCATGGAAGCGGGGGAGCACCCCTCTCACGCCTGTGGAATCACTTCATCTCCAGCCTGGCATCCTTGATGACCTTCGCCCATTTTTTCATCTCGCCGCGGACGAACTCCCCGTACGCCGCCGGCGATGCGCTCGGTGAAACGTCCGCGCCGCGATCGGCCATGCCCTTCCGGAACGCCGCATCGCCCAGGACCTGCGATAGCGATCGGTGCAGCTTCTCCACTGCCGCGCGCGGCGTCCCGGCCCGCGTCCACATGCCGAACCACTGCACCGCCTCGTATCCGGGCACCCCGGCTTCCGCCAGCGTGGGGATGTCCGGCGCGGCCGACGAGCGCGTGGCGCTCGTCACAGCGTAAGCGCGCAGGCGCCCGCCGGTGACGTGCGGCAGGACCGGCAGAAGATTCCCCATCATCAGCGGCACCTGGCCGCCGATCACGTCCGCGAGCACCTGTCCGGTACCCTTGTACGGGATGTGGATGAGCTCCAGCCGCGTCATGCTGAGAAACAGCTCCATCATCAAGTGGGGCATGCTGCCCAGCCCGGCGGAGGCGAATTGCAGCGGCTTGGGTTGTGCCTTGATGTGCGCAATCAGCTGCTGCACCGTCTTCGCGGGCACGCCGGGATGAGAAAGCAGGAAATTGGGCGCCTTCACGGCGAGCGAAACCGGAGCGAGATCCCGCAACAGGTTGTACGCCATGTCCTTCTTGAAGGCGGGATTGATGGTGATCGAAGATACGCCGCCCAGCAGCGTGTAGCCGTCGGGAGACGCCTGCGCGACGATGCCGGCGCCGATATCGCCGCCCGCTCCGCCGCGGTTGTCGACGATCAGCCGCTGTCCCAGGATTGCACTCAATCCCGGCTCGATCATGCGCCACGTCAGGTCCGTGCCGCCGCCCGGCACCGACGGAATGACGAGCCGTATCGGGCGATCCGGGTACTGGGCGAAAACCGCTGAACTCGCGAAACAACCGACCACCAGCGCAGCGACGCACCTGATGGTACGCCGCAACCGAACGCGGGCAGTATCGCTCTTATCGGGAACCAACGTTTCTCCTCGTGAAGGCCGGCAGGCACCGTCTTTTCGAGTCCATATTGGGGGGGCCGGCAAGCCTGTGTCAAACAAGACTGGCTGAACCGGCAGAGCGTCCGCCGCCGCAGGATGGAGCGAGGTGCAACCCATCGCTCCGATTTCAATGATTTTCATGCGATGGGTTCCGTCAGGTTCCGTCCCTCCACCCCATCTTACGGAGAATGACTCGCTCAGGAGTCCTAAGAGCGCCTAACAAAATGACGCCTCTTCCCTCATCCCAACCCTTCTCCCGG
>CAZQJF010000314.1:0-4575 GCA_964593735.1 uncultured Streptomycetaceae bacterium
TCATGGATTCCAACGACCTGGAGCGCGAGCGCGGTATCACCATACTCGCCAAGAATTGCGCCGTCGACTATGCCGGCACGCACATCAATATCGTGGATACGCCCGGCCACGCCGATTTTGGCGGCGAGGTCGAGCGCGTGCTGTCCATGGTGGACGGGGTGCTTCTGCTGGTTGACGCCGTCGAAGGGCCGATGCCCCAGACGCGCTTCGTCACGCGCAAGGCGCTGGCGCTCGGCCTCAAGCCGATCGTGGTGGTGAACAAGGTGGACCGGCCGGGGGCGCGGCCCGAATGGGTCGTCAATCACACCTTCGATCTTTTCGACAAGCTCGGGGCGACCGAAGGTCAACTGGACTTTCCCGTCATCTATGCCTCGGCGCTGCACGGATGGGCGGTGACCGACCTTGCCCAAGCACCCCCGCCCTCGGCCCCAAACTCGGGGGGAGAAAAGAGCGTCGCGGCCGCATCGGCCGCCGACGACAGGCTCAGCATGAAGCCGCTGTTCGAGGCCATACTCGCGCACGTTCCGGCGCGCGCCGACGATCCCGACGGTCCGCTGCAGTTGCAGCTCTGCTCCCTGGCTTACTCGAGCTATGTCGGTCGCATCGGCATCGGCCGCATCAATCGCGGCCGCATCCGCTCCGGGCAGCAGGTCGCTGTGCTGCACGGCCCGGACAGCACCCCTGTCGTGTCCAAGGTCAACCAGGTGCTCGTCTTCAAAGGGCTCGAGCGTGTCGTCACCGAAGAGGCGCAGGCGGGGGACATCGTCGCGGTGAACGGCGTCGAGGAGATCGGCATCGGCGTGACGCTTTCCGATCCCGATCACCCGGAAGCGCTGCCGCTGCTCAAGGTCGACGAGCCCACGCTCGTGATGAACTTCCAGGTCAACACCTCCCCTTTCGCGGGGCGCGAGGGCCGGTTCATCACCAGCCGCCAACTGCGCGAGCGGTTGATCCGCGAAACGATGGGCAACGTCGCGCTGCGGGTCGAGGATACCGAGGATCCCGACATCTTCAAGGTATCGGGGCGTGGCGAGCTGCACCTGACCATCCTGCTGGAGAACATGCGCCGCGAAGGTTACGAGATGGCGGTGTCCCGCCCGCGCGTGCTGATCAAGGAAATCGACGGCGCCAAATGCGAGCCGTTCGAGATGCTGGCGGTGGATATCGAGGACACGCACCAGGGCGCGGCGATGGAAGCGCTGGGCGCGCGCCGCGGCGACCTGCAGGACATGCAACCCGACGGCCGGGGGCGCGTGCGGCTCGACTACCGCATCCCGGCCCGCGGCCTGATCGGCTTCCAGTCCGAGTTTCTCACCATGACCCGTGGTACCGGCGTCATGAGCCACGTGTTCGACGACTACGGGCCGGTGAAGCCCGAGATCACCGAGCGCCGCAACGGCGTGTTGATCTCGGCCGAGAATGGCGAGGCTGTCGCCTACGCGCTGTGGAAGCTGCAGGAACGCGGCCGCATGTTCGTGCATCCGGGCGAGCCGCTCTACGAGGGCATGGTGGTCGGGCTGCACAGCCGCGACAACGACCTCGTCGTGAACCCCGTCCGGACCAAGCAGCTCACCAACATCCGCGCGGCCGGCAAGGACGAAGCGATCCTGCTGACACCCCCGATACGGCATACGCTGGAAACCGCGGTCGAATTCATCGCCGACGACGAGCTGGTCGAGATCACCCCACAGTCGATACGCATCCGCAAGCGACTGCTGCAGGAGCACGACCGCAAGCGCGCGTCTCGCGCCGCGGCTGCTTAGCGTCCAGTGGATTAACCGCCAAGACGCCAAGAAGCTCAAGAGCAGGATTGGCCGCCGATGAACACGGATACACGCCGATAAAAAACCCGTCAGCCACGCTTGAATTGAGTTTGCCTTTCTTGGCGGCCTTGGCGTCTTGGCGGTTAAATTATTGTTTTCCTTCTTTCTCCTCTTCCTCCGTACCTCTGCGGTGAATGATCTTCATCGCTACTGCGCCTGCAACCCCACCGCCTGCACGAGCTTCCGGTAGCGCTCCGCGTCCTGCTTCACGCGCGTCGCGAAGTCGGGGGGCGACATGCTCACCGGCTCCGAGCCGAGGGCGGCAAAGCGCTCTTTGACCTCGGGTTGCTTGAGCGTCGCCGCCGCTTCCTTGTAGATCCGGTCGACGATCTGCTTCGGCGTGCCCTTCGGCACGAAGAGGCCGGTCCAGATCGACGCGTCGACCCCGGGAAATCCGGCTTCCGCTGCCGGCACCCAGTCGCGGCCGAAGTCCCAGCGCCTGGCGGTCGTCACGCCCAGCACCTTTACGCGGCCCAGACTCAGGTGGGGCAGCACTCCCGGCACCCCGGCCGACGTCACCACGACGTCGCCCTGCGCAACCGCCGTGACAGCGGGCGCGCCGCCCTTGTACGGCACGTGCAGCAACTTCAGGCCGGCGGCCGATGCCAGCCATTCGATCGCGAGATGATTCACGGCACCGGAGCCGGGAGAACCGTAGGCGATCTGCCCCGGCTTGGCCCGGGCCGCGGCGATCAAGTCCTTGAAACTCGAAATCGGCGACTGGCTGTTGACCACCACCAGCATCGGTCCGTCGTTGACCATGGTGACGGGAATGAAGTCCTTGCCGATGTCGTACGGTATGTTCTTGAAGATCCACTGGTTGATCGCGAACTCGCCGGTATGGGCAAGCAGGATCGTGTAGCCGTCGGGCGGCGCCTTCGCGGCGATGTTCCCGCCGATCAAGCCGTTGCCGCCGGTGCGGTTGTCCACGACGAACCGCCACCCGAGGCGTTGCGTCATCCGGCTCGAAAGGACGCGGGCGGCCGTGTCCACGACGCCCCCCGGCGCAAACGCCACGATCAGCCGTATGGGCCGCGACGGATACTCCTGCCCCCATGCGGGAGCCGCGAGTGCCAGCAATACCGCCAGTAACATGGTGATCATCGTTCTCATGGCTTTTTCTCTCCTTGGCCAACGCATGATGAAGTGATGCAGTGAGTCTGTAGTGCGCAGCTTCTTTCCCTCACCCTCAATCCCTCTCCCGGAGGGAGAGGGAAGGCAAGCCCTTCTCCCCCCGGGAGAAGGGTTGGGATGAGGGAGGGCCCCTGCTCCGGCCCTCGACGGGCTACCCCTTTCACCCGTACCTCATCACTCGTCAAAAAAGGTCTCGCCACTTGGCGCGGACCTTTTCCTGCAGCTCCCTGCTCGCCTCGGCGACCTCCGGAAACTCGTGGAGATGGTCGTAGGGGCGGCAGGCATCGATGATCGCTTTCGAGCTGAAAGGCGCCGCGTACCGGTACGCGACATACATCGGATCGTTCTTGGACCCCATGCCGCGCTGGATGATGTCGATGTCCACCGCGGGATCGGTCCGCGTGGCGACCGCCCACATCACTTCCTGCAGGTTGGCGGGATCGATGTCTTCGTCCACGACCACGGAATAGCGCGACATGTACGCGCCGACGCCGCACTGGTTGAGAATATGGCCGGCCTGTTTCGCGTGCCCGGCATAGCGCTGCCTGATCGAGACCACGTTGAACATGCGCGCCCCGCCGATCTCGTGCGCCCAGACGCCTGCGACGTCGGGCACGCCGGCAGCGAGCAGCGCATCGAAGAGCAGGGCCGATCGCATGACGGCCTTCGAGTACGAATAGTCGTTCGGCGGCTTCGCGGGCGGGCTGCCCACGATGATCGGGTCGTCCCGGTAATAGATGCGCTCGACCGTCACCACCGGCGCGGTCGCCGCCTTCCCCGGGTAATAGCCGTGGAACTCACCGAAGGGGCCTTCGATCCGCACGTCCGCGGGATGCGCGCGGCCCTCCAGAACGATTTCGGAAGCGCTCGGAAAAGGCAGTCCCGTCAGCTCGCCTTTTACGACCGACACCGGTTCGCCCAGAATCGAGCCCATGTAGTTGTACTCGCACATGCCAAACGGCACCTCGATCCCCGAGATCAGGAATCCGAGCGGATCGGCGCCGCACACGATCGCCACCGGAAACGGCTTGCCCGCCTTCATGTGCTTCTCGTACTGCATCGCCCCGTGCTTGCCGGGCACCATGTCCAGCCCCACGTGATTCCTGTCGTGCACCTGCACGCGGTAGGTGCCGACGTTGACCCACTCGGTATCGAAATCCCGGGTGACGACGCAGCATCCCGTGCCGATATAGCGTCCGCCGTCCTTCTCGTGCCACAGCGGCGCCGGAAAGGCGAGCAGATCCAACTCGCCGTCCCCCTTGATATTCTCGAGGGCGGGGCCGGTCTTGACGAATACCGGATCGTACTTCGGCGCGTCCGACTGCCAGGCCGCGGGCTTGCCGCGCAGCTTCTGAACGAGCGCATGGTGGCTCTTCTCCACGCCCAGGCGCAGTATCGAAGAAAGCCTGGCCGGAGTGCTCGTGCTGCAGGTGAGAACCCGAAAACCTTTCGGATATCCGGCGATCTGATCGAACAGCAGCGCCGGAGGCGCAGCCTTCTTGACGTTCAACTCGCTGATTGCGCCCAGCTCGAGGTTCCAGTCGGCGCCGGTCACGTCCACCAGTTCGCCGAGTTCCTTCGCCACGCGAAGCCACGCGCGCAGATCCAGAGGGTTTCC
>CAZQJF010000315.1:0-2395 GCA_964593735.1 uncultured Streptomycetaceae bacterium
GAGGGATTGAGGGTGAGGGAAAGAAGCTGCGCAAAGGGCGCGCCCCCATGGTCCGAATGGACTAGGGACATGGCGCCCATCTCGCGTGCCGTTTCACGCGGCGCCGTTAATCTTCGAAGGCGATGAAGATCTGCCTCCTTGGGCTCGAAAACCTGCCGGTTCTGGCGCCTGACTATCGTAGCCATACCATAGGCGGTGAATCGGTCCAGCAAACACTGCTCGGCCGGGCGCTCGCGCGCCGCGGACACGATGTCACCATGGTCGTCGGAGACTACGGCCAGGCCGACGGAGCGGAGTTTGGGGGAATACGGGTTTTCAAGGCCTATCGCGCCGACGCGGGCGTGCCGGTGCTGCGCTTCGTGCATCCGCGCTGGACCGGGCTCTGGTCGGCGCTGGCGCGGGCCGATGCCGACACTTACTACACCAGTTGCGCCGGCATGCAGGTCGGCCTGGTGGCGATGTTCTGCCGGCGTTTTCGCAGGCGGTTTGTGTTCCGCACCGCGAGCGATACCGACTGCGACGGTTCCCGCCTGCTCGTGCGCTTTGCGCGCGACCGGTGGCTTTACGAATATGGCCTGCGCAGGGCCGATGCCATCCTCGTGCAGAGTGACGCGCAGGCGCAGGCGATGGCGGGCAATTATGGATTGGCGAGCCGCGTGGCGGGCATGCTGGTAGAGCCGCCCCTGGCGGCCGCGGCCCGCGATATCGACGTGCTCTGGGTCAGCAATATCCGGCACGAAAAGCGGCCCGACCGTGTCGTCGGCCTCGCCGGGGAACTGCCCGAAACGACCATACACATGGTGGGCGGGCCCCTCACCGGCTCGGAAAATCTCTACCGGGATATCAAGGAAGCAGTCGCGGGCGCATCGAACGTGCTGTTTCACGGCCCGCTGTCGTACTGGGACGCCAATGTCCTCTACGGCCGGGCGCGCGTGCTGGTCAACACGTCCGATATCGAAGGCTTCCCCAATTCGTACCTCCAGGCGTGGATCAGGGGGGTACCGGTCGTGACCCTCATCGATCCGGACCACGTCATCGAGCGCAACGGTCTGGGCATCGCCGTCCGGTCCCCCGATGAGTTTCCCGCCGCGGTGCGCGCGCTGTTGCGCGACCCGGCGGCATGGCAGGCCGCGAGCGATCGTTGCCGCGCCTACATGGAGCGGGAACACGGTGAGAACAAGGTGCTCGCCGCCTATCTGGAAGCCTTCGAGAATGCCACGCGCCCGGCGGCGGCGGCCGCCGGCATGACCGTACGGGGAGACGCACGCCATGCGTGAGACCCCTTTCATCATCACGATAGACACCGAGGGCGACGATCTGTGGTCCGCCCCGCGGGAAATCACCACGCGCAACGCCGACTACCTGCCTCGTTTCCAGGCGCTGTGCGAGCGGTTCCGTTTCAAGCCGGTGTACCTCACCAATTACGAAATGGCAATGTCCGGCGCTTTTGTGGAGTTCGGACGCGACGTCGTGGCCCGTGGGGCGGGAGAAATCGGGATGCACCTGCACGCCTGGAACTCGCCTCCGCTCGAGCCGCTCACCCGCGATGATTTCCGCTATCAGCCTTTCCTGATCGAGTATCCCGATCGCGTCATGAAGGAAAAGATCAGGACCATGACCGGCCTGCTCGAAGAGCGCTTCGATCGCAAGATGGTCAGTCACCGCTCCGGGCGCTGGGCGTTCGACGGCCGCTATGCGGCCATGCTGATCGACGAGGGATATCGCGTGGACTGCTCGGTGACCCCGGGTGTCGACTGGCGCGACACCCTGGGTGATCCGGCCGGCAACGGCGGCACCGACTACACGGCTTTTCCCGCCCGTCCCTACTTTCTCCATCCCGCGGACATCTCGGTCCCGGCGAACGGACTTCTGCTCGAGGTGCCGATGACCGTCCGGGCGAGCGCTCTGCACCGCAGCGCCCCCTGGGCGTACCGCATTCCTTTGCTGCGCAGCGTCGCCCACAGGGTGGCGCCGGCGCTGAGCTGGCTGTGCCCGGTCCCGCTGCTCGAAGCGCACAACCTCGATGCGATGCTGCAGGTGGCGCGCGCCGCGCGGGCCGAAGGCGCGGCTCACATGGAATTCATGCTGCATTCCTCGGAGTTCATGCCGGGGGGCAGTCCGTCCTTCCGCAGCGCGTCGGATATCGACCGCCTGTACGAGCATATCGAAATGCTGTTCGAGGAGCTTTCCGGCTGGTGTCGCGGCGTGACACTGGAGGAGCTGCACGCCCGGATCGCGCCGTCGCCGCTGCAGCGGGCACCCGGCGTTCCGGGACACGAGCGGGTTGATGGGCCGGCAAAGCCGGCGCTTGGCTGGTAAACACGAATGGGGGTGGTCGCATGATACGCATCAAAGGTCGGGGCGTGGTTTACGGGGAATTCTGGGACGACGAAGA
>CAZQJF010000315.1:2495-4571 GCA_964593735.1 uncultured Streptomycetaceae bacterium
ACACTGAGGGCGGCAAAGTGGACATCGTGATGCATCGCCATCGCAGCGCTCCGCTCGCGGGCGTGCCGGCCGTCACTCTACTTTCGCTGGTAAGCGATCTTTCCGGCGCGGCGGGCGCGATAGCGGACAAGTTCGACCGGGACTGCCGCTACAAGGTCAGGCGCGCGGACACGAAGGACGGTCTCAGCATGGAGTTCATCGCCCAACCGGAGAGCCGGCTGGAGGAATTCCGTGCCTTCTACGACGCGTTCGCCCGCGAGAAATCGGTTCCTCCCTGCTATCCCGAGTGGCTGGCTGCCGCGTGCCGGGCCGGCAAGCTCGTGCTCGGCTCGGCGTCGCGGAACGGCGAGGTACTGGTCTGGCACGCCAATGTCGTGTCCAGAAATATCGCCCGGCTCGAGTATTCAGCCTCGTGCTTCAGGGAGAGAGAAAACGATTATCGGGCCCTCGTGGGGCGGGCGAACCGCTGGCTGCACTGGAAGGAATTGCTGCAGTTCAAGGAAATGGGCATAGGGCGCTACGATTGGGGCGGACTGTTCGAGGACGAGTCCGTGCCGGAACGCGCGGGAATCAACCGGTTCAAGAACTCGTTCGGCGGGGATCGGTCGTGCACCTACGACTGCACGCTGCCGGTCACCCTCAAGGGCCGCATCTGGCTGAAGTTGCGAGAGCTTGGTCAGCGGCGGAAATCAGCCCGGCCGGGGACCGCACCGGCGCCGCTACCCACCGCATGCGGCGGAGCCGGGGTTTCATGATCCGCATCAAAGGCCGGGGCGCGGTTTACGGGGAATTCTGGCACGACGAGGAGCCGATCGGCGATCCCGGCGTGGACATCGCCCTGTATCGCCACCGCAGCGCTCCGGTCGCGGTCGCGGGCGCGCGCACGGTCTCCATCCTCTCGCTGGTGCACGACCTGTCCATCGAGGCGGACGCAATATTGAACCAGTTCGACAAGGACTGCCGTTACCTGGTGCGACGCGCCGAGGGGAAGGATGGTCTCGAGATGGAATTCATCGTCGAGCCGGAGCACAAGCTCGAACAGTTCCGTGCCTTTTACGATGCGTTCGCGAGCGAGAAAGGGCTGCAGCCGTGCTACTGGCAGTGGCTGGTCGCCGCCTGCGAGGCGCGCCAGCTCGCGCTCACCTCGGCTTCGTTGAACGGCGAGGCGCTGGTCTGGCACGCCTATCTATTGTCCGGAACCACCGCGCAGCTCGAGTACTCGGCCTCCTGTTTCAGAAACAAGGCAAAGGATTACCGGTCGCTGGTCGGCCGCGCCAATCGCTGGCTGCACTGGAAAGACCTGCTGCGGTTCAAGGAACTGGGTTTCACAAAGTACGACTTCGGGGGACTCTTCGAAGACGAATCCGCCCCGGAGCGCGCCGGCATCAATCACTTCAAGAAGGAATTCGGCGGACGCGAGGAGCGCCTGTACGACTGCACGCTGCCCGTAACCGGCAAGGGACGCATCTGGCTGCAGCTGCGCAAGGCCTGGCAACGGGGGCTTTCAGCGCTGCCGGGCGCAGGAACCGCGGCGCAACCCGCGGCGTGAACCGTTTGATTCGAAGCTCGACAATTCTTTTGACGCGGTGACGGTCCGAACCCGCTGGCGCCTGTAAGTCAGAAGGCCTCCTCGAGACACGGCAAGCCGGAAGGCTGGAGGCGCTCGTGAGCGCCGCATAGCAGCCAAGAGAGCGGGGAGCTTGAAGACGGCGCCCGCCTGACAAAACTTGCCGCGCTGTCCGTTATTGAAATCGTATTCTGGTTTCATCAATTCCACTGGACCGCACGCTCTGCGCGAAGCCGCCGCTAATGGACACCCGTCGGAACGGCACCCGCAATGCTCTTAGATTGCTAGCTCGCTCGCGAGCAACAGCGGCAGATGTAAGGACTTTCCTGACGGCAACTGTCAGAGATTCCTGACCAGCGTCCCTTGGGATCGGTAGCATATTGTCATAATCAAGCGCGATGCTTACCGCCAAGGTTGCCGCCGATCCCTGCCTGACGCCGCAGGTTGAAAAAGAGGAGATTCAGGATGATCCGTGCCATTGTTACGATCGTGTTGACGTGTCTCGTGCC
>CAZQJF010000316.1:0-4559 GCA_964593735.1 uncultured Streptomycetaceae bacterium
CGCGCTTCAAGGCGCGCCGGCGGGCCCGGCGCCTGGGGAACAGCCACCCACGTGCCGGCCATGACCAGCGCGTGCAATGCGAGTGACACGAGAGCCGCCGTCGCAAGGCGTTCGCGCGTGGTCAGGGCTTCACCTCGATGCGGGTCGCGACCTGTTCGTAGCGGGTGCCGTTGCTCTCCCGGATCATCATCTTGACCGGCAGAAAGTGGTGCCGGCGCGCCAGCCAGATCTCGGTTCCGCTGCCGTCGGGCTCCGTCTGCTTGACGAGATGCAGCGTTGCCATTCGCCCCAGGGGCGTATCGATCTCGACATTGCGCATAACGACATAATGATATTGCGCCAGGCGCCGCCCGTCGGTCATTGCGAAGTCGAGCCGCTCGCGCTTGTCGTAAGTGTAGTACATGAACTGATACATGATCGAGAGCCGGTCCTGGGCGCCGGGCGGCAGCGCGACGGTCTCGGCCTTGCCATCGTGGGTGTAGGTGAGGCGCTCGCCGGCCCAGTCGAACTCCGCTTTGACCTCCCTGCTGCCGATGCGCCGTCCTTCGAAGCGCTCCGGGCGCAGTCCCTGCGGGGTGACATGGCCGCGGCTCACGACCGTGACCGGTTTCTGGAACAGCGCCAGCGCCCCCGCCGGAACGCTTTCGCTCACGATACGGTAGCCGTGATCCCGCGCTTCGAAGGTTTCGCTCATGACGGCCACGTGAACGCCGTTCAGGTAAACGGTGTAACTGGCAGCCACGGTTCGCGGCGCGGGTGCGGCCGCCACCACTCCCGAAATCGCCAATGCCAGCAGCGCCGTCGTGGTGCGAAGCATGGAGCCCTCAAAACCAGAAAAAAAACTCAGCCACGGAAACACACGGAAGTACACGGAAGGCTTGAAACAGGAACGGCTGACGAAATCAGATCAAGCGCCGCTCTATATTTCTGATTCCGCAAGGTTCCGCGTCCGTGGTTGCCCTGTTTCAAATTCCGTGTCTTTCCGTGTGTTTCCGTGGCCAATTCTTTGCTATTTGACCTTGCCGCCGGCGATCGGTGCCATTCTTCAGCGCGTTTCGAGAGGCGGGGACGCGAGCGAGCCCTCCGCGTGCCGGGTTTGCCGGACCGTGACGCGCCCATCCGCTCCCAGCGCCGCGCGGCCGTCGCAAATCCATTGTATCGCTTGCGGATATATGCGGTGTTCCTCCGCCAGCACGCGTTGTGCGAGCCGCTCCTCGGTATCGTCCGGCAGGACCGGGACCGCGGCCTGCGCGATGATCGGCCCGCTGTCCACCGCCGGGGTGACGAAATGCACGGTGCAGCCGTGTATGCGCACGCCGGCCTCGAGCGCCCGGCGGTGCGTGTGCAGGCCGGGAAACGCCGGAAGCAGCGAGGGATGGATATTGACGAGCCTGCCCTGGTAGCGCGCAACGAAAGCGTCCGACAGTATCCGCATGAATCCCGCGAGCGCCACGAGATCCGGCTGGTGTCGGTCGATTTCCGCCCCCAGCGCCGCGTCGAAAGCGGCCCGTTCGGAAAACCTCCGGTGGTCGACTACCGCCGTTGGCACGCCGTGCCTCGCGGCGACGGCCAGCCCCCGCGCAGCGGGCTCGTTGCTGATCACCGCTCCGTAGCGCGCCGGCAGCCCCGCCTGAAGGATCGCCTCCAGGTTACTGCCGCGTCCGGAGATCAGGATGACGAGGGTTTTCTCAGCCATTCACGGGTGACGCTGTCCCTGTTCAAGGTTCCGAGTTCAAGGTTCAAAGTTCCGGGCTCAAGATTTCTTCTGAACATTGGACATTGAACATTGAACTTGGAACTCGGATCTCGTCAAACCAGCACTACCTGCGGGCCGTTCTTCCGGCGGCGCACGATACGGCCGGCGCGCCAGACGGTTTCGCCTTCCGCTTTCAGCAGCTTCGCCGCGGCATCTGCGTGGCCGGCATCCACCACCACAACCATGCCGATGCCGCAGTTGAACACCCGGTAGAGCTCCTCATCGGCGATGTTTCCCTGTTCGGCCAGCCATTGGAAAAGCGGGGGCAAGGGCCACGCGGAGCGATCGATGCGCGCCGCGAGCGTCGCCGGCAGTATGCGCGGCACGTTTTCGACGAGCCCCCCGCCGGTAATGTGCGCGAGGCCGTTGACCGTGACGTTCCTGAGCAGTTTCAAAACCGGCTTCACGTAGATCCGCGTGGGCTCGAGTATTAACTCTTTCAACGTGCGGCCGTGCAAGCTGAAGTTCAGGTCGACACCATTCACGGCGACGATCTTGCGAATCAGGGAATAGCCGTTGGAGTGCGCGCCGCTCGACGCGAGACCGAGCACGACGTCGCCTTCGGCGATCCCCGAGCCGTCGATGATGCGGCTCTTTTCCACGACCCCGACCGCGAAGCCGGCAAGATCGTACTCTCCGGCCGGGTACATTCCGGGCATTTCCGCCGTTTCGCCGCCGATGAGGGCGCAGCCGGCCCGCTTGCAGCCGGTGGCGATGCCTTTGACGACCTTGGTGGCGGTCGCCACGTCGAGCCTGCCGCACGCGTAATAGTCGAGGAAGAACAGCGGCTCGGCGCCCTGCGTGAGTATGTCGTTCACGCTCATTGCGACGAGATCGATGCCGATCGAGCCGTGACGATTCAACTCGAAGGCGAGCTTCAGCTTGGTGCCCACGCCGTCGGTGCCCGCCACCAGAACCGGCTCCCGGTAGTCGCGCGCGATCTGGAACAGTGCGCCGAAACCGCCGACGCCCGTGAGCACGCCGGCGCGCCAGGTCTTCCTGGCGTACGGCTTGATGTTTTCGACGAGCTCGTCGCCGGCGTCGATGTTCACGCCGGCGTCGCGGTAGCTCAGCGATTTCCTCGATTTCCCGGTCCGCTTCAACCTGCACCCCTAGCAGCCTGTCGAACTTGAAGCTCCGACAGGCTGCTAAATGCATTGCTCAAGGAGTGTATCGGGACAAAGCCGGACACACTCCCAGGCGGTGATCCGTTCGCCACGCGGGACACGGCAGGCGCGGCCGCGCCCGGAAATCCGGAAGTGATGGCCGAGTTCTGCGCTAAGATAATGCGCCGCGAGCAAAGACTGTTCGTGCAGCGGGATGACAAGACCTGCTTTCGCCATCTATAGGTGCGATAGGTGCGGGCGGTTTTGCTTGAGGAGCGTGTCGGAAACAGGCGACACTCTCCGAGAACGGGAATTTTACCGTAAATGAAACAGCTCGCGCTGGACTTCGTCCATCCGCCGCCGCCGACTCTGGAGAACTTTGTCCCGGGCCGGAATGCGGAGCTCGCGCACACCCTGCGCCGGCTCGCGGGGGGCGACGCCGCGGAAAGCTTCACTTACATCTGGGGACAGCCGGGTTGCGGGCGCACGCATCTGCTCAAGGGCACGGTGGATGCGGCAAGCCGCAACGGTTCGAGTGCGGCATATGTCGCCTGCGCTCCGGGAACGAAGCTCCCGGAGGGCGTGGCGCGCATGGATTGCGTTGCGCTCGACGACGTGGACCTCCTCGATCCGGAGGCGCAGCTCGCCGCGTTTCATCTCTACAACGCGCTGCGCGAGCGCCGCGGCGCGCTGCTCGCGGCCGGCGCCGCTCCTCCGGTGCAACTGCGGCTGCGCGTGGATCTCGTGACGCGGCTCGGTTGGGGCCTGGTTTACCAGGTGCACGCGTTGACCGATCCGGACCGGGCGAGAGCGCTCGCGGAGCATGCGGACGCGCGTGGTTTCCACCTGGCGCCGGAAGTTTGCGAATTCCTGTTGCGGCGGGCGCGGCGCGACATGCCGTCCCTGCTCGCGACGCTGGACGCGCTCGACCGCTACTCGCGGGAAGCCAAGCGCCCGGTTACCGTGCCCCTCGCACGCGAGCTGCTGCGCGCGGCGGAGGGGCGGGATGCGTGATGGGGTGGATCGCGGGATGCAGAAAGTGCGTGCGGGAATGAAGAATTCAGGGGCCCGGCATTGAGCGCGCGACTCGTCTTGTTCGACCTCGACAACACCCTGCTGGCAGGGGACAGCGACTTCGAGTGGGCGCAGTTCCTGATCGAGCAGGGCGTCCTCGACCGCGAAGTGTACGAAGCGCGCAACCAGGAGTTCTACGACCAGTATCGCGCGGGCGTGCTGGACATACGTGCTTTTCTGGATTTCCAGCTGAAGCCGCTCGCGCGCCATCCGCGCGCCGTGCTCGATGCATGGCACCGCGAGTTCATGGCGCGCAAGATCCGGCCCATGGTCCGGCCCGCGGCGCGCGCACTGGTGGAGCGCCACCGGCACGACCTGCGGGTCATCATTTCGGCCACCAATACTTTTGTTACGGCGCCCATCGCGCGCGAGTTCGGCATCGCCGAGCTTATTGCCACCGAGCCCGAGGAGCGCGAAGGCGAGTTTACCGGGGGTGTTTCCGGGATACCCTGTTTCCGGGAGGGCAAGGTCCGGCGGCTCGAGGCCTGGCTCGCCGGGAAGGGAAGGACGTTGGGCTCCTATGACGAGTCGTGGTTCTACAGCGACTCGCTCAACGATCTGCCGCTCCTTACGCAGGTCACCCATCCCGTAGCAGTCGATCCCGACGAAACGCTGCGCGCCCA
>CAZQJF010000317.1:0-4555 GCA_964593735.1 uncultured Streptomycetaceae bacterium
GCATACCGCCAGCGGTTGGGTCTCATGGATATCGCCGCCGCGCAATGGCGGCTGGAGCGTCTGGGACGGCTCAACCGCATCGATTTGCGGCTCAAGCCGGGCGTTGATGTCGAAGCATTCCGCCATTCGCTGCAGGGCCTGCTCCCCGCCGGCGTGCACGCGGCGGCGCCGGAAACGGATGGCGAGCGCGGCGCAAGCCTGACGCGGGCGTACCGGCTCAATCTCGACATGCTGGCTCTCGTCACGCTCTTCACCGGCGCGTTTCTCGTGTTCTCGTCGCAAGTCCTGGCTCTGCTGCGCCGCCGCACGCAGTTCGCGTTGTTGCGCACCCTGGGTGTTACGCGCCGCATGCTCGCGCTGCAGCTCATATCGGAGGGTGCGGCCATCGGCGCCGCCGGCGCTGCGCTGGGCGTGCTGCTCGGTTACGTCCTGGCGCGTTACGCGCTGGCGCACGTTGGCGCCGACCTGGGTGCAGGGTATTTCCGCGCCATAGCTGCGAGCCTCGACGCCCACCCCGCGGCGCTGGCATTTTTCTTTGCGCTTGGTGTCGGTTTCGCGACACTCGGGGCCGCCGCGCCGGCGTGGGAAGCCGCCCGCCGCGCTCCCGCGCAGGCATTGCGCGCCGGCGACGAGGAGGAATCGCTCGCCGGTCTGCGCACGCCGCGGTGGGGCATCCTGGCGATTGCCGCCGGATTGCTGCTTGCGCTGGCGCCTGCGATTGGCGGCCTGCCCATCGCGGGCTACCTGGCCATCGCGTTGATCCTGCTGGGCGCGGTTCTGCTCATGCCGCGGGTCGCCGAAGCGTGCCTGAATCGCCTGCCCCTGCCCTTGTGGGTGCCGGCCGCCATTGCCGTCGCGCAACTCAAGGCGACTCCGCGCCAGTCCGCCATCAGCATGGCCGCGATCGTCATCAGCTTCAGCCTGATGGTTTCGATGTTGATCATGATAAGTTCGTTCCGCACATCGCTGGAAAGCTGGCTCGAACGCATGCTGCCGGCCGATCTCTACCTGCGAGCGGTGCGCACCGGAGAGACGGGGTTTCTCACGCCCGAAGAGCAGAAACGCATCGCTGCGGTGCCCGGACTGAAACGAGTGGAGTTCCTGCGCAGCCAGAACCTGCTGCTCGACCCCGGGCAGCCGCCCGTTGCCCTGCTCGCCGGTCCGCCGGACGCCGCCAAGGTATTGCCGCTGGTCGGCCCCACGGTGACGCCGCGCGCCACAGCGCCTCCGCCCGTCTGGGTTTCCGAGGTCGCGGCTGACCTCTACCACTGGCGTGTCGGCGACGAGGTGCATCTCCCGATCGGGAACGTGCCCTTGCTGTTCACCGTTGCCGGCGTGTGGCGGGACTACGCACGCCAGAGCGGCGCGATCGCGATCGACCGGGAGCTGTACATCAAGCTCACCGGCGACCGCCTCGCCAACGATGTCGCGATCTGGCTCGCCGGCGGCACCTCCATTGCCGCAGCCGCGCGCGCGCTGCGTGACTCGCTTCCTGCCGGCGCGAGCGTCGAGATCGAAACTACCCGTCAGTTACGAACGAACTCGCTTGCGCTGTTCGATCGAACCTTTGCCGTGACCTACGTGCTCGAGATCGCCGCGGTGCTGATTGGACTGTTCGGCGTCAGCGTTTCCTTCAGTGCGCAGGCCCTGGCGCGGCGCCGGGAGTTCGGCGTGCTGCGCCATCTTGGCATGACGCGGCGCGAGATCGGCACGATGCTCGGCTGCCAGGGCGCCGTGGTATCGGCGCTGGGAATCGCTTTTGGCGTCGCGGTCGGATGGCTCGTAAGCCTGATCCTCGTACACGTCATTAACCGGCAGTCGTTCCACTGGAGCATGGATCTCGACGTGCCATGGTTGTCCCTCGCCGCACTTGCCTCGATCGTGGCAGGAGCGGCCGTCGCAACCGCCGCCTGGAGCGGCCGTGCGGCAATGCAGGAAGACGTCGTTCGCGCAGTGCGGGAGGATTGGTAACCCGTGGCTCGTGGCTCGTTACTCGTTACTCGTCACCTCCCCTGCTTCGCCAGACGCCAGCTATTGGCAGGCCTTGCCGGTTTGCTGTCGACACCGCACAACTTCGCTCAGACCGGAGTTTCGACGCCAACAACGAGAAACGAGTCACGAGCCACCCCTTTCTCGCCGGTCGTTCCCGGCTACCACATGCAATTTCCCCGGGACGAAGGCAGCCACCCGGACTTCCGCATCGAGTGGTGGTACCTGACCGGGTGGCTGGATGATGAAAACCGCAAACCACTCGGCTTTCAAATCACGTTCTTCCGTGTGCGGCCGGAACTGAAGCACGACAATCCCAGCGCGTTTTCACCGCGCCAGATGATAATCGCGCACGCTGCGATTTCCGACCCCGCGCGCGGCAGTTTGATTCACGAGCAGCGCGCAGCGCGCGCCGGCTTCGAGCTTGCCGGTTGCGATGAGGGACGTACGCGCGTCTGGATCGACGATTGGCGGCTGGAACAGGCCGGCACCACCTACCGGGCGGTCATCGCCGCCCGGGAGTTTTCGCTGCAGCTCGCGTTCGAGGCGGCGCAGCCGCCGATGAAACAAGGCGGGGACGGATTCAGCCGCAAGGGACCCGCGCCCGAATCTGCGAGCTACTACTACAGCCTGCCGCACCTGAAGGCGCGCGGATCGCTGGCCCGTGGCGGGAAACAACGGCAGGTGAGCGGGACCGCCTGGCTCGATCATGAATGGTCATCCCAGTACCTGGAGAAGGATGCCGTGGGCTGGGACTGGATCGGAATCAATCTCGACGGCGGTGGCGCGCTGATGGCGTTTCGCATGCGCGACAAGCAGGGCGGACATCTCTGGTCCGGCGGCGCGCTGCGCCGGCCCGACGGCCGCTTGATGGTGTTTGCGCCGGACGAGGTGCGCTTCACCCCGGGGCGCACCTGGCGCTCAGCACGCAGCGGGACGAATTACCCGGTGTCATGGCTGGTGAAAGCCGGGGATCTCGACGTCTCGATAGAACCCCTGTTCGACGATCAGGAGCACGACACGCGCGCCTCAACCGGCACGATCTATTGGGAAGGCGCAGTGCGGGCTTACCTTGACGGAAAGCCCGCGGGCCGGGGCTACCTGGAGCTCACCGGCTACGCGAAACCATTGAAGCTCTAGGATCGCGCGATTAAGAGTGCATAACAAAACGAGCTTGTAGTGCGCAGTTTCTTTCCCTCACCCTCAATCCCTCTCCCGGAGGGAGAGGGAAGGCAAGCCCTTCTCCCCCCGGGAGAAGGGTTGGGATGAGGGAAGAGGCGTCATTTTGTCAGGCGCTCCAAGTAACACTTTGAAAGCTGATATTGGGGATTCAAAGAGGCCTCCGTGAACATGAGGGCCCCTTTTTCAGAGTTTCCCTATCGCGCGATTAATTGAGCTTCCGCGCTGGGGCCGTTTCGGCCTGGGCCGGCCGCTCAGTCTCCTTACCACTCTCTTCACGCAAACCCAGTTTCATGTCCCACTCGGCGCGCGCGACCCCATCGCGCAGCAGCTTCGCAAAAATGTGCAGCAGCCTGGCGTCGAGCGTCATGTCCAGCCCCGGTCCCTGCGCCGGATACAGGCACAACACCTGCAGGCCGCCGTCACGCCTGACGCCCTTGCCGCTGCATAGCAGTATCGGACTTTCGCCAAGCGGCATCCTGCGGGGGCTCTCCTCGTAATTTTTCGAGTAATCGCCCTGCTGAGCGTAGCCCTCGTGCTGTATCTCGAGCACGGTCTGCCGCATCGCCGTGTCGAATTGCTGCTGGACAGCCTTGTCCCATTCCACCATCTTCAGCAGCAGCCCCCACAACTGCTTCACGAAGCGGCGCGTGAGCCAGAACCGGTACTCGCATCCGTCCGTCGTCGACACCCGCAGCAGGAGGCGGTCCTGCTGTTCGTCGAAACGGATCTGGACCTGGTGGATGGGCATGCGTTTTCTCCCTCGTTTCTTCTCATCTCACCCCATGCCAATCCAGTATAACCTCCCCGCCCTGCCAGGAAGGGGAGGTTGCGCGGTGCTCAGGCTGCGGCCGCCGTGGCGGCAACCTTCTCGAACGTGAAGCCGGTCTTCTTGTAATCCGCCCGTATCGTGTCCTTCGCGGCGAAACGGCCTTCGAGCAACGCCCTGGCAAGCGGATTCTCGATCATCTGCTGGATCGCCCGTTTCAACGGGCGCGCCCCGAAAATCGGGTCGAAACCGACCGACGCAATCTCCTTCAGCGCCGCGTCGCTCACCTCGATCCTGATCTCGAGGGCAGCCAGCCGCTTCTCGAGCAGGCCGATCTGTATCTTCGCGATGGACTTGATGTGCTTTTCGTCCAGCGCGTGGAACACGACGATCTCGTCGATACGGTTGACGAATTCCGGGCGGAACTGGGCCTTCACCTCGCCCAGCACGGCGAGCTTGATGAGCTGGTAGTCGTCGCCGGACATCTGCTGGATCATCTGCGAGCCGAGGTTCGAAGTCATCACGATCACCGTATTCTTGAAATCCACGGTGCGGCCCTGACCGTCGGTCATACGGCCGTCGTCGAGCACCTGCAAGAGCACGTTGAACACGTCCGGG
>CAZQJF010000318.1:0-1421 GCA_964593735.1 uncultured Streptomycetaceae bacterium
GTCGCCTCGGTATACGGAGGCCACTCCAGCCCGAAGCGGGCGCCGACGTCGGCGAGCTGCACGACGTTGCCGCCGGTGGGCGACGCCGCCGCTGCGCCGCGCCCTGAGGGCCAGCGGCGCTGGCGGAGCAGCACCGCCGTTTCGTAGAGCTGATCGCATTCATCGACGCGTATCACGCCGAACTGGCGGAAAACGGCGTCGACGATCGCATCGTCGCCTGCCACCGCTCCCGTGTGGGACGCGGCCGCGCGGCTCCCCGCCTCGGTGCGCCCGAACTTCAGCGCGATGATCGGTTTTTCCCGCTCCGCCGCTTCGCGCGCCACCTCCTGGAACTTGCCGCCGTTCTTGATCCCCTCCACCGCGAGCAGCACCACGTCGGTCGCCTCGCTGCGCAGCATGAAGCGCACGAAGTCCAGCGTATCGAGATCGGCTTCGTTGCCGCAGCTCGCTTCGTAGCTGATGCCGAGACCGATCTCCTGCGCGCGCCACATGATGTTGATCTGCCCCAGCCCGCCGCTGTGACTGACCACCCCTATGTTGCCCGCGGGCGCGCGCGCCCCTTTGGCGGCGGCCGTCGAGGTCATCGCAAAGGCGTCGACGAAGTTGATGATCCCGTTGCAGTTGGGGCCCATGATGCGCATGCCGGAGGTTCTCGCGAACTGAACCAGCCGCGCCTGCCGTTCCCGCCCCTCGGGCGTGCCCGTCTCCGAAAATCCCCCTGTGTATACCGTCGCAAACGGCACGCCGATGGCCGCACAATCGGCAAGGACATCGAATACGCGTTGCACCGAGACGATGATGCCGACGTGGTCGGGCGTCTCGGGCAGATCCTTCAGGCTCGGGTAGCACGTCAGCCCGTTGATCGCCGGGAGGCGCGGGTTGACCGGGTAGATCTTGCCGGGAAACCCGAAACCGGCAATCGTCTGGAACACGCGCCCGCCGAACGAAGTCGGGTGGTCCGTGGCGCCGACTAGCGCCACCGAGCGGGGTGCGAACAGCCGCGTAAGGTCGGTTTGAGCTACCGCTGACGCGCCATCGTCCATCCCACTTCCCCTGTTCATCCTGTATATCCTGTCCATGTGCCCCTCGTGGGCTTCTATTTATGCGCTCTTCTCCACCCCGCTTGCCGTGCCGACCATCGTCTTTACCCCGTCCTGGTTCTCGCACCAGACTTCGACCGTCACGCGGGTATCGCCGCCCTCCGGCTCGCGGCTCCTGACGCGGCCGCGGACCGTGAGCGTGTCACCCACGATCACGGGCTTGATGAAGGACACTGACATCCTGCCGCCCTTGACGAACCCCTCGCTTGCAAACTGCGTCATCAACTGCGATACGTACGCGGTCGACATCATCGCTTGCGCAAGCGGCGCCCGGAAGCCTTTCTTGCGCGCCCACTCCGGATCGGTGTGTATCGAGTGCGG
>CAZQJF010000318.1:1521-2682 GCA_964593735.1 uncultured Streptomycetaceae bacterium
CCCGACGCCATCCTGATCGTAACCCGTCCCGGCGCGCCTTCCGGGTAGGCCTCCGTGAGCCGCTGGTCCTCGCGCACCTTCACCTTGTGCATCAATTCCGCGACGGTCGTATCCGCGAGACGGGCATCGGCGAACGACTCGTTCGTGACTTTGCCGTCGAGGAGCGCGATCGACACGCAGTATGGCAGGCTGTGGTCGGCGGTCTCGTGGGTGGTCGGCGCCCAGCGCGAGGGGTCCTCGCCCATCATCATGACGGCGGTCCGGTAGGTGTCGATCTGGATGTCTTCAATCTTCCCTGCGTCAACGCGGTCCCGAAGCTCGAGCGCGGCCCACACCGACGACTGCCCGTGATAGCAGACCGGCAGACCCTTGATATGGGTCGCCGCGATCAGGTGACCGCCTTCGGGGAGCGGCCACTCGAAGCGTCCTCCGGTCGCCTGCCACAAACCACCGTCGCCTTCGAACACCGCGGTGGGGCCCGTGAAGCCGTCTTGCGCGAGCAGCGCTGCGAACACGGCGTTGCGGGAGGCGTTGGCGCCGGCGCAGCCTTTCCAGCTCGACAGCTGGCCACGGCGGCTCTGCGCGAGGGCCATGTTCGGCGCGAGCGCGAGCGAGATCGAGTTGCCCATCTGGCTGCGCGTGAGTCCGAGCAGCTTGCCGGCGCCCAGCACGCAGCCGAGTACCCCGTAGACCGGCTGGTCCCAGCCCCTGGAATTGATATCGACCGCATCGCAAAAGCTGCAGTAGACGTCGTACGCGAGCACGATCGCACCGATGAGCGACTTGCCGTCTGCGCCGACCGATTCGGCGATGGCGACGAGCCCGGAAGTCATGTCGCTGGGATGGCCCCTGCTCTTCCCGAGGTACGTATCGCTGATGTCGAGCAGGCGCACCATCACGCCGTTCGCGAACGCTGCGGCTTCGGGCGTCGTCTGGATGGCGCTGCCCCAGACGCTCGCCTCGCCATCCATTCCCCCTCCCCGCGTACGGGCTGCGACCTTGCGCGCCGCTTCGCTGAGCGGCGCGTCGCACGCGCCGAGCGCGGCTGCGAACGTGTCGATCAGGCGCAGCTTGCACGCATGCACGATCTCCGGCGGCAACGCATCGTATCGCGCGCGCTCCGCAAACCGAACGAGACGCTCGGTCGTCGGGTCCCACTGC
>CAZQJF010000318.1:2782-4549 GCA_964593735.1 uncultured Streptomycetaceae bacterium
GCCTGCGACGGCGAGTCCGCAGTATGACCGAATTGACCCGTGCCGTGCAGTCCTGTGCAGGCCCGATCCCAGTGTCCATGGAATTGCCAAGGTACGTTACGATACTCCGCGCGCTGCATTTCCCATTCCGCTCTCCCTCACCCACGTTGGAGGATCCGATGACAGACAAAACCGTCGCTCCGGGCTGCCTGACTGGCGTCCGGGTATTGGACTTTACGCAGTTCGAAGCCGGCACGTCCTGCACGCAAGTCATGGCATGGCTGGGTGCCGACGTGGTGAAGGTGGAGAATCCGGAAGGGGGCGATCCCGGGCGCCGGGCCGGCGCCACCAAACCGCACCAGGACGATCCCTATTTCCTCAATTACAACTCCAACAAGCGCTCGGTGGCTCTCAACCTGAAATCGCCGCGCGGGCTCGAGGTCGTCAAGGAGCTGGCGCGCAAGGCGGACGTCTTCATGGAGAATTTCGCGCCCGGCGCCATCGAGCGCCTGGGTCTGGGCTACGACGTCCTCTCCAAGTTGAATCCGGGGATCATCTACGGGCAGGTGAAAGGCTTCGGCGAGGGCAGTCCGTACGAAAAAAACCTGGCCTTCGACATGATCGCCCAGGCTTGCGGGGGCACCATGAGCATCACCGGTCAGCCCGACGGACCGCCCGCCAAGCCGGGACCGACGCTGGGCGACACCGGCACGGGGATGCTCATGCTGATCAGCATTCTCGCATCGCTCCACAAGCGCAGGGAAACCGGCAAGGGCGTGCACCTTCAGGTGGCCATGCAGGATGCGATGCTGCACTACATCCGCAATTCCTTCGGCATCACCTACAAGACCGGCAAGCCGGCGCGCCGCGCCGGCGCGAGCACGCTCGAGGCGAACAATCCGCCCTGTGACATCTATCCGTGCGCGCCGGGCGGGCCGAACGACTATGTCTACGTCTATACCAGTCGCGCCAACCCGCAGCACTGGCCGCGGCTCCTCGAGGCTATCGGGCGCAAGGACCTGATCGGCGATCCGCGTTTCGACACCAGCCAGGTGCGCGTCAAGAACCAGGCCGAGCTCGACAGGATCATCACGGAATTCACCAGCAAGCGCGACAAGTACGAGTGCATGCGCGTGATCGGGGCCGCCGTGCCCGCGGGCGCCGTTCGCGACACCCTGGAGTTGCTGAACGATCCCAACTTCGTGGAGCGCGGGATCATCCAGCCCGTAGAGCACCCGCACCGCCCGAATTTCAAGATGGCGGGCTGGCCCGTGCGCTTCAACGGCAAGACGGCGCCGGTAAAACCGGCTCCCTTGCTCGGCGCGCACGGCTCCGAAGTGCTCAAGGAGTGGCTCGGCATGAGCGACGAACAGGTGGCGGCTCTGCGGGCGGAGAAGGTCATCCACGGGCAGGCCGCGGCTGAAGTCAGTCAGGCCGCGACGGCTTGACCAGGTAAATCGCCCAGAGGCCCATGTCGAGCTGAACGACATGGGCCCTGGAGAGTTTGAGGGGAAGTATCCCTGTTTTTGATACGTACTCTGAAGGAGGAACGACAATGGCAGAAGTGACAGGCTCTGAAATCCTGGCGAAGTGCCTTAAAAAAGAGGGCACGAAGGACTTGTTCTTCATCATGGGCGGGCCGATGCAGCTCGCACAGACGCACTGCGCCAAGGAAGAGATACGCATGATCGACGTGCGCCACGAGCAGGCCGCTGCGCTGTCGGCGCAGGCCTACAGCCGGCTCCTCCAGAAGCCGGGCGTGTGCATGGCGGCGAGCGGTCCGGGCGT
>CAZQJF010000319.1:0-4538 GCA_964593735.1 uncultured Streptomycetaceae bacterium
CTCTCCTTTCGGGAGAGGGGTAGGGGGTGAGGGAGGCAACGCCTGGGCGTTGCCCAGGAGAAGGGTTGGGATGAGGGAAGAGGCGTCATTTTGATAGGCGCTCTAAGGAGTGACGACCCGCCTAAAGCGGCCTCGCCGTCAGTCATCAGTAGCGATAGCGGCGTCAGTCGTCACTCCTTTAGTATTAGTGCCAGGACGCTACACCTGAGGCGTTTTTTCGGAGTCGAGACAAGGAGACTTGACCGTGACCTACGAATCCCAGCTAGCCGAAACAATACTGCTGCGCGGCCACAAGAATGACCAGATCGACGCCTACCTGGCGCGCCCGCTGGGCGCGGGGCCGTTTCCCGGCATCGTCATCATCCACCACATGCCCGGCTGGGACGGGTCCCACAAGGAAATCGCGCGCCGCTTCGCGCATCACGGCTACGCGGCGATCCTGCCCAACCTGCAATTCCGCGAAGGCAAGGCGACGCCCGAGGAGAACAGCGCCAGCATACGCGCCAAGGGCGGCATGCCGGACGAGCGGACGATGGGCGACACGCAGGGGGCGGTCGACTACCTGCGCGGGCTGCCGTATCTCAACGGCAAGGTCGGCATCATCGGCTATTGCTCCGGCGGCCGGCAGGCCTACCTTGCCGCCTGCACGCTGCGCGGCCTGGATGCGCTGGTGTGCTGCTACGGCGGCGGCGTCGCCCAGAAGCCGGAGGAGCTGAACGCAGCCATGCCGGTGGCGCCGATAGACTACACGAAAGATCTGCAATGCCCGGTACTCGGCCTGTTCGGCATCGAGGATACCCGCCCGTCTCCGGCAGACGCGGCGAAGACCGAGGAAGCGCTCAAGAAGCACGGCAAGACCTACGAATTCCACACCTACGAGAAAGCCGGCCACGCGTTCTTCGCCGTCGACCGCGAGCAATATCGCGTGCACGCGGCGCTGGACGGGTGGAAGAGGGTCTTCGCCTGGTTCGGCAAGCACCTGGCCTGACGACTGGTGATGCGTGACGGTGGGACGCGACGGATAGTAAGGAGACCCATAACCCGCGAACTTCTTCACTCTTCAAAGGAAGGCCATCCATGCAGCGACTCGTGGTCCACACGGACAAGGTTCCACCGGCAAGGGTCCCGCTCTCGCAGGCGATCAAAGTGGACGGCTGGCTCTTCGCCTCGGGCCAGCTCGGAATGGACCCGCGGACCGGGCGCCTGGCCGAGGGTGGGATCAAGGCCGAGACGCGGCAGGTGTGCGAGAACTTGAAGGCCGTGCTCGAGGCCGGCGGCTCCTCGCTCGCCAAGGTACACAAAGTCACGATCTACCTGGCCGACCTGGGAGAGCTCATGGCGATGAACGATGTCTTCAACGAATACTTTCCCACGGACCCGCCGGCGCGCACCACGTTCCAGGCGGCTGGCCTGGTGGCGGGAGCGCGCGTCGAGATCGAGGCGATTGCCACCGTGGATGGGGCGTGACGGATGACTCCTCCCACCGACGGCATGTTGCGCGCGATGCTGGAGCTGCAGGACAGCATGAACCGCAAGATCAACCCGGACTGGCTGCATGCCGGGTATGCATTCCTGAGAGCGGTGCTGGTCGAAGCGATCGAGGGGCTCGACCACTACGGGTGGAAATGGTGGAAGGCACAATCGCCGGATCTCGCCCAGCTCCGGATCGAGTTGATCGACATCTGGCATTTTCTGCTCTCCGAGTATCTCGTCCGGGCGCAGGGCGACAAGGCTGCGGCCGCGCGCGCCCTCCTCGACGACTGGCAAGGCGGGACCCGCCTCGAATTCGACGGGCGGCCATACGAGATCGAATCGCTCGATATTCGCGAGAAGCTGGAGTTGCTGGCCGCCATGGCGGCGGTGCGCCGCCCGTGCACGCCGCTGGTCGCCGCCCTGCTCGCCGCCTGCGAGGTCAGCGCGGCCCAGCTCTTTCGCGAATACGTCTCGAAGAACGTGTTGAACCACTTCCGGCAGGACCACGGATACAGGACGGGGGAATACCGGAAGCTCTGGAACGGGCGCGAAGACAACGTCCACCTCGCGCAGATTCTGCAGGAACTGGCGGTGTCCGACGAAGCGCTGCCGCAAACGTTGTACCAGTCACTCGACGACCGCTACAGCCAGTGTCTCCGCGAAGGCAAGGCGGTTTAAAGAACCTATTTCATCAATAGGCACGTGTGCGACGGAGGCAATGTGGGATGCAGTTCGAGAAGGAGAGCTCGAAGCAATATGTCGATATTGCGAGGGCTCCCGACAAAGAAATGCGCCCAGATTGCCCCGTCCCTTCGGGTTGCGGCCAGGACGGTCGGCTGCTTCGTTGCCCTCCTTGACCATATCGACATATGCCCTTCGTCGGGCGCCTCGCATCCGGTCCGTCCTGGCCACAACGCATCACGCGCCTATTGATGAAATAGGTTCTGGAGGGTGACTCTCTACCTCATCATACTGGCGACGTTTCTCACGCATATCGGCTTCGCGGGCAGCCGGCTGGCGGTGCCGTTGTTCGCGGTCGACCAGGGCGGGACGCCCTTCGTCGTCGGCACGGTCGTGTCGCTCTATGCCGCGCTGCCGGCCCTGCTCGCGTTGCCGGCCGGGCGCCTGACCGATCGCCTCGGTTTCAAGATCCCGATGCTGTTCGGCAGCAGCGGCGTATTCGTTGGGATGGCGCTTCCTTTCCTCTGGCCCTCCCTGGTTACGCTGTATTTCGCCGCGGCGCTGCTCGGGTTGAGCTTCATGGTGTTCCAGCTATCGACGCAGACCCTGGCGGGCGCGATAGCCGAACCCGCCGATCGCGCGCGCAACTTCAGCCTCCTCAGCCTCGGTCTTGCTTCGGCCAATTTTGCCGGTCCGCTGCTGGCGGGCTTTCTCATCGACCACATCGGCCACCCCCGCACGTTTCTTGCGCTGTCGCTGCCGCTCGTGCCTGCGATCCTGCTATCCGCCTTCGGCTCGCGCTGGATTCCTGCGGGCGTGCACACCAGATCGGAAGCCGTGAGAAGCGGCGTGTTCGATCTCCTCAAGATCAAGCCGCTGCGCAACACCCTGATCGCGAGCGGCATCGTATCGTCCGCCTGGGACCTGTACCAGTTCTTCATGCCGGTCTACGGCCGCGCACTGGGCCTGTCGGCTACGTCGATCGGAGCCGTCATGAGCGCATTCGCCGTTGCCATCATCGTCGTGCGCGCGCTGCTGCCGTTCGCGGTGCGGCGCACGGGCGAAGCGCAGATGCTCACCTACGCGATGTTCGTTTCCTGCGCGGCGTTTGCCCTGTTTCCCGTGTTTCAGAGCGCATGGCCGCTTGCGGCCGTATCGTTTCTGCTGGGCGTGGGGTGCGGCGTCGGCCAGCCGCTGTCCCTGACGCTGGTGTACAACGCCTCCCCCAAGGGGCGCGCGGGCGAGGCGGCCGGCATGCGCATCACGGTAAACCAGGTCACACACTTCGTGATCCCGCTCGTATTCGGGGGACTGGGCTCGGTGGCGGGCTACGCGCCCGTGTTCTTTACCAACGCCGCCTGCCTTGCCGTCGGCGGCTTTATCAGCCGGCGGTTCCATGGCAAGCGAGGGATGAGGGATAGTTAGGACTGTTTTTTATAGACAATATCGAAATAGTTTCCCCCCTCTGCTCGGCTAGCGAATTTGTTACGAGAGAATTCTTTGTATCCATGCTCAATCATAAAATCGTTGATATCCGAAAGTTGGCAGCATCCCTCATAGGACTCAAAGTCTGGCACCTCGGTCTTGATGTATTCAAAATGATTCAATATAGGAAGGCTTCCTCGCAAGACAAGCAACTCCGATCCTTGCGTGTCCATGATCAGCGCTTGGTATTTACTAGCGTCAATCTGCTCCCTCTTAAATAGAGTGGACAGAGTTATACTTTTGAGAAGTACAGTCGAGATGAACCCAACGCTAGGCCAAATATCTTTGTGCTGCTTGAAATCTAATATGGACGATGATGCTCCATTATTGTTTGCGATGTGGAACTCGTATTCCTTATCGTCGACCTCTGTAACAAGGGCTTGAAATGCACACTGGTTTTTGAAGCCACTTATATTGGCAGTGAGCTGAGCAAACACTTCAGGAATCGGCTCAACCCAGACCACACTCAAGCCATGAGTGTCGTAGAGTTCCCGTTCTTGTCCAGAATTTGCACCGATATGAACAACGCCGGAAACATCCTCTAAAAATCCATCAGGGTTCTTTTTCAGTGCTTTCCTGCGTGGGCGAAGCAATGCTTTGAGTATGGCAACGATCATATGAATTCCTTACGGGGTTGTGGTGAAGCCTAACTTTGATATGGGGAGACAGCTTTGCGCCATAACTTGGCTGCCTGTCTCCCTAACTTGGCACCACGCGTCGCGCATAAACTCTTGCGCCAGCAGCATTTTCGTCTCGCGTTTGCTGTTTCCATACACTACTAAATTTCATTAAGAGACCGGAAAAGCCCAGCTCCTTCAGCGTCGGCGTCTGCGGAAACGCGGCCGAGCGCTGCTCGCCGCACGTCGCGAGCAGCCGCAGCTTGCCGCTCGTAATGTGGG
>CAZQJF010000320.1:0-4530 GCA_964593735.1 uncultured Streptomycetaceae bacterium
CGGTGTCGGCGGGCCGCACCACCTGTCGGGAGAATATTTCAAGAGCGTCACCGGTGCGAACCTGCTGCACATTCCCTACAAGGGCGGCGGGCCGGCGATGACCGACCTGATGGGCGGCCAGGTGCCGATGCTGTTTTCGTCCCTGGGTCCGGCGGTGGGCGCGGTCAAGGGCGGCAAGATCCGCGCGCTCGCCGTGACCTCCCTCACCCGGGCCGCCGCGTTTCCCGACGTGCCCACCATGGACGAACTCGGCCTGAAGGGTTTCGACTCGACGGCCTGGTACGGCCTGCTCGGCCCCGCTGGCTTACCGCAGGAGGTTGTGGCGCGCTGGACGCAGGCGCTCGCCAGGGCGGGCGCGGACAAGGCCGGCCTGGCGACGATCGATGTCACCGGCTGCGACACGAAAATCCTCACACCGGCGCAGACGGTGGAGCGGATAAAAAACGATTACGCCAAGTGGGGGCGCGTGGTCAAGGAAGCGAATATCAAAGCTGAATGACCAAAGGCGTGTGTTAATGTTTATTGACACTCAGCGCTAGCCGATAACAGGGGAGGTTCAATGAAGGCATCGAGGAGAAAAGTTCTGTCCGCCGGCCTGGCTACGGCGGCATTGGCCGGGATCGGCGCGCCGTACATCACCCGCGCGCAGCAAAAGCCCCCGCGGCAGGCGCGCATGGTGCCGCAGGGCGACCTGAGCGTGCTCGATCCGATCTGGACCACGCAGAACATGGCCGCCTACCACGGCGCGATGATGTACGACACCCTGTTCGGCATCGACGCCAAGTTCCAGCCGCAGCCACAGATGGTCGGGCGCACCGACATCTCGGCCGACCGCAAGACCTATACCTTCGAGTTGCGCCCGGGCCTGAAATGGCACGATGGCACGGCCGTGACCGCGCGCGACTGCGTGGCTTCCCTGCGCCGCTGGCAGGTGAAGGACGGCGCCGGCCAGCACCTGTTCGCGCGCGTGACCGATACGCCGGTGGTGGACGAGAAGACTTTCCGCATCGTGCTGCGGGAGCCCTACGGCTTGCTGCTCGATGCATTGGCCAAGACCAGCACGCCGCTGTGCCTGATGATGAAAGCGGAGATCGCGGCCACCGATCCCAATACGCAGATCAAGACACACATCGGCTCGGGCCCTTTCAAGTTCGTCGAATCCGAGTACCGGCCCGGCAGCCGCGTGGTGTATGAGCGCAATCCCGACTACGTGCCGCGCAGCGAGCCCGCTTCCGGCATTGCCGGCGGCAAGCGCGTGCATCTCGACCGGGTCATCTGGGACATCATTCCCGACGCGCAGACCGCGGCTTCGGCCCTGATGGCGGGCGAGGTGGACTTCTACGAGGTGCCGCCGATCGATATCCTGCCCGCCCTGAGCGCCACGCCCGGCGTCAAGGTGGAGGTGTTCAACAAGCTCGGCAACATCGGCCAGGTCCGTCTGAATCATCTGCACCCGCCGTTCAACCATCTGTCGGCGCGCAAGGCGGCCCAGCTCGCGATCAACCAGGAAGACATCCAGCGCGCGGCGGTCGGCAACCCGTCCTACTACCGCACCTGCGGCTCGCACTTTGCCTGCGACTCGGCGATGGGCGTGGAAGACGGCTCCGAAGTCCTAATGATGAAAGCGCCCATGGCGCAGCGCCAGGCGCGCGCGCGCGAGCTGCTCAAGGAATCCGGCTATGACGGCCGTCCGATCGTGGTGCTGCACGCCACCAACATCCATGTCATGAACCAGACCATCCTGGTGGTCGCGCAGCAGCTGCGGCAGATCGGGTTGAACGTGCAATTGGCGTCCAGCGACTGGGGTGGCGTGGTGACGCGCCGCTCGGTGCAGAATCCGCCCGACCAGGGCGGCTGGAATGTCTTCTACACCTGGAGCGGCGGAAACTCGGCGGCCAGCCCGATCAGCCTGTTCGCGCATGCCGCCACCGGGCGCAAGGCCTGGTTCGGCTGGCCGGAGAATCCTTCGATCGAGGACCTGCGCACCGAATGGGCTCTGGCACCAAACCTGCAGGCGCGCAGGGCCGTCGCGCAGCGCATGAACAAGACCATGATGGACTACGTGCACGACGTGAAGACCGGCCAGTGGGTGCAGCCGCATGCCTACCGCGGCGACCGCCTGCGCGGGCTGCTCGCGATTCCGGAGATCATCCCGTGGTGGAACGTGGAGCGCTACGCCTGAGCCGTGCTGTCTTACATCGTCCGTCGTTTGCTCGGCGTGATCCCGGTCATGCTGGTGGTCGGGATCTTTGTCTTTTCGCTGCTGCACCTGGCGCCCGGCGATCCCGCGGCGATCATCGCCGGCGACAACGCCACTGAAGAAAACGTAGCGCGGATCCGCGCCAGCCTCGGGCTTGACCGCCCGCTGCTGGAGCAGTTTGCGAGCTGGGGATGGGCCACCTTGCGGGGCGACCTCGGCGTGTCGATGTTTTCCAGCATCCCGGTTACCAGGCTGGTGGAACAGCGCGTCGGCCCGACCGTTTCGCTTGCGCTCGCCACGATGCTGGTCGCGATCAGCATCGCGATCACGCTGGGAATACTCGCCGCCTGGAAAGCGGGTTCGCTGCTCGACCGCGCGGTGATGGCGCTCGCGGTGACGGGTTTTTCGGTGCCGGTATTCGTCGTCGGCTACATCCTCGTCTACTTCTTCGCGCTGCAATGGCACTGGCTGCCGGTGCAGGGTTACGTGCCGCTGTCGGAGGGGCTGTGGCCGTGGTTGCGCCACCTGATCCTGCCGTCGGTCGCGCTGGGCATGGCCTACGTGGCGCTGATCGCGCGCATCACGCGCGCCAGCATGCTGGAAGTGCTGGCCGAGGACTACATCCGCACCGCCAGCGCGAAGGGCGTCGCCACGCTGCCGATGCTGTTGCGCCACGCGCTCAAGAACGCCGCCGTGCCGATCATCACGGTGATCGGCATCGGCGTGGCGCTGCTGATGTCGGGCGTCGTGATAACCGAGAGCGTGTTCAACATCCCCGGTGTCGGCCGGCTGGTGGTCGACGCGATCTCGCGGCGCGACTACCCGATCATCCAGGGCGTGATGATCATCTTCGCCGCCGTCTACGTGCTGATCAACCTGGTGATCGACATCCTCTACAGCTTCATCGACCCAAGAATCCGCTACAGCTGATGGTCCCGCGTTTTACTGCCGGCAGCCCGGCCGAATTCATCAGGCGCCATCCGACCATCGTGGCGGGGGCGGCACTGCTGCTGCTGATCGCCCTGGCGGCGGTTTTTGCGCCATACATCGCGGGCGATCCGCTCGCGTTCGAGACGATCAACAGGCTGCGCGGGCCCTCGGAAACGTTCTGGCTTGGCACCGACAGCCTCGGGCGCGACGTGTACGCGCGCATGGTGCACGGCGCGCGCATCTCCCTGCTGGTCGGCTTGTCGGTCGCCGTCATTTCCGTTATCAGCGGCTCCGTGGTCGGGTTGCTGGCGGGATATTTCGAACGCGTCGACGCGATCGTGATGCGCCTGATGGACGGCATCATGGCGATTCCGGCCATCCTGCTCGCGATCGCGCTGGTCGCGCTGCTGGGCGCCAGCGTCAAGGTGGTGATCATTGCCATCGCCATTCCGGAAATCCCGAGAGTCACGCGGCTGGTGCGCGCAGTGGTGCTGACCGTGCGCGCCCTGCCGTTTGTCGAGGCGGCACGCTCCAACGGCACCAGGGTCGCCAAGCTCCTGCGCCGCCACATCCTGCCGAGTACCGTCGCGCCGTTGATCGTGCAGGCCACCTACATCTGCGCGTCCGCGATCCTGACCGAAGCGGGACTGAGCTTTCTGGGCGCCGGCACGCCGCCCGAGTTCCCGACCTGGGGCAACATGATCGCCTCGAGCCGGCTCTACCTGCAGATCGCGCCCTGGACCATTTTTGCCCCGGGCATCTGCCTCGCGCTGGTGGTCCTGGCCGTCAACCTGCTGGGGGACGGCCTGCGCGACCGGCTCGATCCCCGCATCGCCAGGCGCATGTAATGCATCCGGTACTTTCGATCGATAACCTGCATACCCATTTCTTCACGCGGGACGGCGTGGTGCGCGCGCTCGACAGCCTGAGCCTTACGGTGCGGGCGGGCGAGGTGCTCGGTATCGTCGGCGAAAGCGGCTGCGGCAAGTCGGTCACCGCCCTGTCGGTGATGCGCCTGATCCCGCCGAAGTCCGGCCGCATCGTGCAGGGATCGGTGAGTTTCGAAGGCAACGATCTCGCGACCCTGAGCGAGACGCAAATGCGCGCGATCCGCGGCAACCAGATCGCGATGGTGTTCCAGGAGCCGATGACCTCGCTCAACCCGGTGCACACCATCGGCGCCCAGATTGCCGAGGCCGTGCGCATCCACCAGGGCCTGTCCGGCGCGGCCGCGCTGGCGCGCGCCGTGGAAATGCTGCGCCTGGTCCGGATTCCGGACGCCGAGCGCCGGGTGCACGACTATCCGCACGAATTCTCCGGCGGCATGCGCCAGCGCGTGATGATCGCCATGGCCCTGTCGTGCAACCCCAAGCTGCTGATCGCCGATGAGCCGACCACCG
>CAZQJF010000321.1:0-4515 GCA_964593735.1 uncultured Streptomycetaceae bacterium
CGCGTCCGACAGGCTCTAGTGAAACAGCGTGCCCCCGTTGACGTTGTAAGCCTGGCCGGTGATGAACGCTGCGTCTTCGGACGCGAGGAATGACACCAGCTTCGCCACGTCTTCGGATTCGGCAATGCGTCCCAGCGGAACGGATTTGCCGGCATCGGCAACGATCCCCGCGCGGAATTCCTCCAGAGACAGGCCCTTCGCCTGCGCCTGGTCGGCTTCCCAGTAATTCAGACGGTCCGTATTGACCGAGCCGGGACATACCGCGTTCACCGTGATCCGATGCGGCGCCAGGTCGAGCGCTGAGCCCTGTGTCAGCCCGATGACCGCAAACTTCGACGTCGTATATGCCGTCATGCCGGCCCTGCCGCGCTTCGAGGCGTCGGATCCCATGTTGATGATGCGTCCGCCATTGCCCTTCTCGATCATGATCCGGCCGACAAACTTCGTGCCCAGAAACATGGCGGTCGTGTTCACCCGCAGGAAGCGGTCCCATACTTCCTCGCGCAACTCGGTCACGCCGACCCGGTCCCGTCCGATGATCGCGCGCGCGTTGTTTACCAGTATGTCGATGTGACCGAAATGGTCTGCCGCGCGGCGCGCCATGTCCTCGATCTGCCCGCTGACGGTGAGATCGCACCAGATCTTCAGGCAGCGGCGGCCCAGCGCTTCCACTTCTTCGGCCACGCTGTCGATGCTCCGCCATTGCGCTTTGACCTCCTGCGGCGGCAAATCCCCAGTCTCCCGCTTGAAATCCGAGATCACGATATCCGCGCCCTGCGCTGCGAGCTTGATCGCGCACGCGCGGCCGATGCCCTTCATGCCGCCGGCGCCCGTGATGAGCGCCACCCTTCCGTCGAATTGACCCACGTCGTTCTCCTGTGTCAAAACGAATGATACATGTGCTAACGTGGGCAATTGCCACTATCACCGAGGGAGGGCCTTTGAAAGTCAACGGCGGATGTCACTGCGGTTACATAACTTACGAGGCTGAAATCAACCCGGACAAGGTGTCCATATGCCACTGCACGGACTGCCAGACCGGTTCCGGCTCGGGGTACCGCACCAACGTGCAGACCGAGAAGGGCTCTTTCAAGCTGTTGAAGGGCGAGCCCAAGATCTACATCAAGACCACGGCCGACAGCGGCAACAAGCGCGCGCAGGGCTTTTGTCCCGAGTGCGGCACCCCGCTCTTTTCGACGACGGTCACCGACCGGCAGGTGTACGGCCTCCGCGTCGGATCGATCCGGCAGCGGGGCGAACTGCGGCCCAAGTCACAAGGCTGGTTCCGTTCGGCCCAGCCCTGGTCCCAGGACCTGAGCGCGGTACCGACGTTCCCCAAGCAGCGGCCCGCGTGACATGCAGGTGAAGAAGTGAAGAAGTGAAGAAGTGAAGGTGAAGCTTTTTCGGATCACGGCTCACGGATCACGGCTCACGCCTTTTGTCCTGGACGATCAGCCATGAACTACCGCAGGCTGGGCAACAGCGGACTGAAGGTCTCGCCTATCTGTCTCGGCGCGATGATGTTCGGCGAGCAGACGGACGAGGCGGTCGCGGGCCGCATCGTCGACTCGGCCTTCGATGCCGGAATCAACTTCATCGATACCGCCGACAGCTACGCCAGGGGCGGCTCCGAGCGCATGGTCGGCAAGTTGATCGCGAAAAACCGCGAGCGCTGGGTGCTCGCAACCAAGGTGCAGAACGCCATGATCCCGGGCGATCCCAATTCGGGTGGCGGCGGCCGCAAGTGGATGACCTTCGAGATCGACGCCAGCCTCAGACGCCTGGCGACCGACTACGTCGATATCTACTACCTGCACCGCGACGATCCCGGCACGCCCGTCGAGGAGACCGTCGCCGCCATCGGCGATTTCATCCGCGCCGGCAAGATGCGCTATTTCGGACTGAGCAATTTCGACGGCTGGCGCATCGCCGAGATCGTCAACACCTGCCGCAGGCTGGCGGTGGCGCAACCGATCGTGCTGCAGCCGGTATACAACGCGATGAACCGCCTCGGGGAGGTCGAGATGTTTCCGGCGTGCGAGTACTACGGACTGGGCATCGTTCCCTACAGCCCGCTCGCGCGCGGCGTGCTGACCGGCAAGTACATGCCCGGCGGCAAGCCCGGCGGCGACTCGCGCGCCGGCCGCAGCGACCGGCGCATGCTGGAAGCCGAGTTTCGCGAGGAATCGATCAGGCACGCGCAGCACATCAAGGCGCATGCCGAAAAGCGCGGCATGACCGCGGGACAGTTCGCGCTCAACTGGGTGCTCCACAACCGGCTCGTGACGGCGGTCATCGCCGGGCCGCGCACCGAGGAGCAATGGCGGGAGTATCTCGGCGCGCTCGATCACAAATTCGATGCCGATGACGAGGCGCTGATCAACGGTCTGGTCGCGCCCGGGCAGACCTCCACGCCCGGCTACACCGACCCGAAATTCCCGATCCTCGGACGCATCCCCCGCCCCTGACTGCCAAAAGAGCACTCCAGGCTTTGCGCTTCACTTGAAAGCATCAACGCGATGGTCGCAATGGAAAAGCCAAGGACGCAAAGGAAACCTACTAAGCTCATTCGAATGCTGTCAACTTCGCGCCCATCGACGTTCCTTCGCGTCCATTGCGTTGATGCTGTTCATGCCGGGCGCTACCGCGCCAGCAGCGCGTAGGATGGGTTGAGGCGCGCCGTGCCGATACCCATCGACCAGAGTAGGGCGATGAACCTCGCGCAGGAACTGAGACCCGCGCCAACTCGGGTTCAATCCGGGCACCCGGAGCGGCCGCCCGTGATCCTGCAGCGGTGGCGCTATTTCCGCTCGAGCCGGGAGCAGCTCGTCGGCTACGTCTACAACCACCCCAACCCGCGGTTCGCCGACGGCAAGCGGATCAGGACGAGCCGACTCGTGTGGATCCGCGAGGACGTCGGGCTGGCGCAGACCCTGAACACGCTCTACGTGCTGCGCGACCGGGCCGGCTGAGGGACAGGATTCGGGATTCAGGAGTCAGGAATCAGTACCCATTTCCCGCAGGGCCTCCATCCCGATTTCCATCTGCGTTCGTCTGCGGTTCCGTTCTTCTCCGCCGGTGCCTGGCCCCAGCGCGAGCCGACGAGCCCGGAATTACAAAACGTGGAGTATCCTTGAAGCCGCGGTCAGAACACGCTTCTGGAACCATCAACCGATTATCGAGGAGGAGGATTGTATGAAGAGACTGTTGGCTGTCGCTGTCTTGGTGCTCGTCCCGATCATGGGCGCATGGGCGCAGAAATATCCCACCAGGCCGGTTTTACTGGTCGTACCCTATCCACCCGGTGGGTTGAGCGATGTTGTCGGCAGGCTGGTGGCCGAGGGGATGCAGGGGCCGCTGGGGCAGACCGTCGTGATCGAGAACGTGGGCGGCGCAAACGGCGCCATTGGCTCCGCGAAAGTGGCGCGCGCCGCGCCGGACGGCCACACGTTGCTCCTGGGCATCTGGAATACGCACGTCGCCATCGCCAAGCTCATCAAGCTGGACTACGACGTGGTGGAGGACTTTGCCCCGATTGCCTTCATGACGGATGCGCCGTTGTTGCTCACGGTCCACCAGACAGTGCCGGTGACCACATTCAAGGAGCTGGTGGACTGGTTGAGAGCCCATCCCGACAAGGCTTCTTCGGGCAGCGCCGGCGTCGGCAGTCCGCCCCACCTGCTCGACGAGCTGGTACGCAAGCAGACGAAGACGAGTTTTGCGACGGTCCACTATCGCGGCGCCGGGCCGATCATGACTGACCTGATGGGCGGGCAGATCCAGATGGCGTTTCTGAATCCCGCCACGGCCACGCCGCACGTGCGCTCGGGCGTGATCAAGGCCCTCGGCGTAACCAGCCCCCAGCGCCTGAAGATCCTGCCCGACGTGCCGACCATGGCGGAGGCCGGCTACCCGGGAGGCCTGGAGTTCTCGCTCTGGTCGGGGCTGTATGCCCCGAAGGGGACGCCAAAGGAGATCATCAATGCCGTCAACCGGGCGGTGGTGGCGTCCCTCGCCAGTCCGAAGGTGCGGGAAAGACTCGAAAGCCAGGGGATGGATATCGCGACGCGCGAGAAGCAAACGCCGGAGGCCCTCGCCGCTATTCAGAAGGCCGAAATCAAGAAATGGTGGCCGATCATCGAGGCCTCCGGAATCAAGCCGCAATAGAGGGCGGGGTTCCCCACCCACGAAGCCGGAAGCCGCGATGAGCCCCGCGGTGATGAGCGTTGCGGTGATGAGCTTCGCGGTGATGACCTTCGCTCCATCCGCGTTTATCTGTGTTCATCTACAGGCACTACGGGAAACCCCGTCGCAACCGAAACTTTGGCATGGTCCGACCCTGGGTCGTTCCATCGCACTAGCAACGCTCCCCGGCAAGCTCCACAATTAATGGCGCGTTCTTGTCGAGCACTCGCAAGATCTCGTCGCGACTTACATCCGGAACCTCAAACAGCACACGATGAATGCCCGCCTCGCGATAAGGCATCAGCTTCTCGCGGTCCGGCGGAGCGGCGA